>NZ_LUAZ01000072.1:0-144526 GCF_001647255.1 Cellulosimicrobium sp. I38E | reverse complement strand
CGTGGCCCCCACCGCCGGTTCGCCCGCGGCCCCCGCCGCCGAGGCGGCGTCCTCCGCGACCCCGGTGCCTTCCGAGGTCCCGGCGTCCGCCGACGCCGAGCCCGCGCCGGAGGAGGCCGCCCCGAAGGGCCGTGGCCGCACCGCGCGCCGTGCCCAGGGCGGCGCGAAGAAGCCCGCGTCCGACGCCCCGCTCGACGTGCTCTCGGAGTTCGGGCTGAGCGCGGCCCCCGCCGTGGAGCAGGCGGTGCCCGCGGCCACGGGCCCGGACGCCGACGCGCTGCTCGGTGCGCCCGACGCGCCGCGCAAGGCCAAGCGCACCCGGACGACGCGCAAGGCGGCGCCGGCGGACGACGTCGCCGCGCCCGAGGCGGAGCCCGCCGGGCCGACCGAGCCCGCACCGGCGACCGAGGCTCCTGGGGAGAAGAAGCCCGCGCGCCGCTCGCGCCGCGCGACCTCCGCGGCCGGCGCCCCGAGCGCGCAGGCCCCGACCGCGAGCGTCGCGGACGCACAGCCTCCGGTCACGACGGCCGACGACGCCGCGCCCGTCGTGGCCGAGGCCACCGCGCCGCTCGTCCAGCCGGACGCGCCGGCCTCCGAGGAGGCGCCGAAGAAGCCCGCGCGCCGCTCGCGCCGCGCCACCTCGAAGGCCGCCCCCGCCGAGGCCCCGACAGAGCCGCAGCAGGCGGCCGAGACGACGTCGAGCGACGCCCCGGCAACCGCGGACGCACCCGAGGCGCCCGTCTCGCCCGCCGCGACCGGCGCGGGCACGAGCGCGCCGCGGCTCGCGACGACCGCCCTGCTCTTCCAGGCGCCCGACCCCGCGGCCGCGCCGCGTCGTCCCCGCCGGGCCCAGAGCCCGGCCGGTCCGCCGCGCCACGTCGAGCCGACCCCCGCGACCCAGGCGGCCCCCGCCGCGGCCGAGCCGCGCGAGCGGGCTCCGAAGGAGTCCGCGGCTGCCCCGGTGGCGTCCGAGCGCACGGAGGACGTGACGGTCGAGGTCGCCCTCACGGGCGAGGACGCCGCCGCCGTCGAGGAGATCGAGGCCATCGAGTCGGAGCTCGTCGCCGAGGGGATCGAGCTTCCCGACGACGCGTTCGGCCCGGAGGACTTCGTCGAGCTGGACGAGGCCGAGTCCGACGCCACCGAGGACCAGGCCGCGTCCGACGACGCGGAGTCCGGTCCCCGCCGCCGTCGTCGCCGTGGTGGCCGCGGTCGCCGCGGTCGCCCGGACACCGGTCGCGAGCAGGACGAGAACGACGAGAGCCCCGCCGAGGGGGACGAGCCGGCCGACGCCGACGCGACCGCCGAGGCCGACGAGCCCGAGCACGAGGCTGCGGACGCCGAGTCCGGCGAGGACGACGCGGGCGGCAGCCGCCGTCGGCGTCGCCGCCGCCGTGGTGGGCGGGGCGAGAGCGGCGAGAGCTCCTCGACCCGTTCGCGGCCGCGCGAGCGCAGCCTGGCCGACGAGGTCACGGCGCTCAAGGGCTCGACGCGTCTCGAGGCGAAGCGCCAGCGTCGCCGCGAGGGTCGCGACGCGGGCCGTCGCCGCCAGATCATCACCGAGGCGGAGTTCCTCGCGCGCCGTGAGGCGGTCGAGCGGTCGATGGTCGTGCGCGAGCGCGCGGGCCGCACGCAGATCGCCGTGCTCGAGGACGGCGTGCTCGTCGAGCACTACGTCTCCCAGCAGTCGCAGGCGTCCATGGCGGGCAACGTCTACCTGGGCCGGGTCCAGAACGTGCTGCCGAGCATGGAGGCCGCGTTCATCGACGTCGGCAAGGGCCGCAACGCGGTGCTGTACGCGGGCGAGGTGAACTGGGACGCGGCCGGGCTCGAGGGCCAGCCGCGACGCATCGAGCAGGCGCTCAAGTCGGGCGACTCCGTGCTCGTGCAGGTGACGAAGGACCCGATCGGGCACAAGGGCGCGCGCCTCACGTCGCAGATCACGCTCGCGGGGCGCTACCTCGTGTTCGTGCCGGGCGGCGGCATGACGGGCATCAGCCGCAAGCTCCCCGACACCGAGCGCAACCGACTCAAGAAGATCCTCAAGGAGGTCGTGCCCGACGGCGCGGGCGTCATCGTGCGCACCGCCGCCGAGGGTGCGAGCGAGGAGGAGCTGCGCGCCGACGTCGAGCGCCTGCGCGGGCAGTGGGAGGCCATCGAGAAGAAGTCGAAGAGCGCCTCGGCGCCGGCGCTGCTCCAGGGCGAGCCCGACCTCGCGATCCGCGTGGTCCGCGACATCTTCAACGACGACTTCAGCTCGCTCGTCGTCGAGGGCGACGGGGCGTGGAGCGAGATCTCGTCGTACGTCGAGGAGCTCGCGCCGGACCTGCGCGAGCGCGTCTCCAAGTGGACGGGCACGCAGGACGTCTTCACGGTGCACCGCGTCGACGAGCAGCTCGCCAAGGGCATGGACCGCAAGGTCTGGCTGCCGTCGGGCGGCTCGCTCGTCATCGACCGCACCGAGGCCATGACGGTCGTCGACGTCAACACGGGCAAGTTCACCGGCTCGGGGGGCACGCTCGAGGAGACGGTGACGCGCAACAACCTGGAGGCGGCCGAGGAGATCGTCCGCCAGCTCCGGCTGCGGGACATCGGCGGCATCATCGTCATCGACTTCATCGACATGGTGCTCGAGTCCAACCGCGACCTCGTGCTGCGTCGCCTCGTCGAGTGCCTGGGCCGCGACCGGACCAAGCACCAGGTCGCCGAGGTCACGTCCCTCGGGCTCGTGCAGATGACGCGCAAGCGCGTCGGCCAGGGCCTGGTCGAGGCGTTCAGCGAGACGTGCGAGCACTGCCACGGGCGCGGGTTCATCGTGCACACCGACCCGATCGAGAAGTCGGGCGGTAACGGGCGCGGGGGCCACGACCACGGCGGCAACGGCGGGAGCGGCGGCGCGGCGGCCGCGGAGGAGCCGGCCGAGGCCGGGCGCTCGCGGTCGCGTCGCAAGCGCGGCACCGCCACCGCCGCGGCCGGCAAGGACGCCGCCATCACGCTCCCGCAGCCGGCCGTCCCGGTCCTGCCGGAGGTCTCGTCCGAGGCGCGCGAGGCCGTGAAGGCCACGCTCGCGACGATCGCCGCGGCCGCGGCGCACGCCCACGAGCACGAGCACGACGGCGCGGACTCCACGCCGGTCGCCGGCGACGACGCGCACGCGGAGCCCGGCGAGGAGTGACGCGGACCGCACCCGGCGGCGTACCGCTGTACGCCGCCGGGGCGCGCGTCCGCCTGCGCGGGTGGCGCGCGGACGACCTCGCGGCCTACCGCGCGTGGCTGCGCCCGGAGCACGAGTGGCACCGGTGGGACGGCCCGTACTACCCCGTGCCCGACGACGCCGCGTCCGACGCCGCGGTCGCGCGCCTCGCGCGCGCGGCGGCCACGCAGGCCGCCCACCCGGACGGCCTGGACGACGACGGCCTCCCGCCGCGGCGCGTCGTCGTGGCCGACGAGGAGGACCGCCTCGTCGGGACGTGCTCCTGGTACTGGGTGTCGGCCGAGACGCAGTGGGCACGGGTCGGGATCGGCCTCTACGACCCCGCGGTGCGCGGCCGAGGCCTGGGCCGCGACGCGCTCGGCGCGTGGATCTCCTACCTGTTCTCGGTGACGGACTGGGTCCGCCTCGACCTCGCGACGTGGTCCGGGAACGCGGCGATGCTCGGCGCCGGCCGAGCGCTCGGCCTCGTCGAGGAGGGGCGGTTCCGCGACGCCCGCGTCGTCGACGGCGTGCGGCACGACGCCGTCGTCCTGGGCGTCCTGCGCCGGGAATGGGCCGCCCGGTCCTGACCGGTGCGGGGGCGTCTTCGTCCCCGTCACCTGCACCTGGCATCATGCCGCCATGGGTTACGACCTCTCGGGCCGCCTCGTCGTCGGCGTCGCCTCGTCCGCACTGTTCGACCTCACCGAGTCCGACCGCGTGTTCCGCACGCAGGGGGAGGCGGCGTACCGCGACTTCCAGGAGCGCCACCGCGACGACGCGCTGGCCCCGGGCGTCGCCTTCGGGTTCGTGCGCCGCCTGCTCGCGCTCAACGACCTGGCGCCGGCGGCGGACGACCCGCTCGTCGAGGTCATCGTCATGTCGCGCAACTCGCCCGAGACGGGCCTGCGGGTCATGCGCTCGATCCGGCACCACGACCTCGGCATCACGCGCGCCGTCTTCCGCCAGGGCCGCAGCCCGCACGAGTTCATCCGCCCGCTGCACGTGGACCTGTTCCTCTCCGCCGACGAGCGCTCCGTGCGCGACGCGGTCGACCTCGGCCTGCCGGCCGGGTACGTGCTCGACCCGACGTTCGCCGACGAGGCCGGGGACGAGCTGCGCATCGCGTTCGACTTCGACGGCGTGCTCGCGGACGACTCGTCCGAGCGCCACTTCCAGGACGGCGGCCTCGCCTCGTTCCGCGAGCACGAGGCGCTCAACGCCGACGTGCCGCTCGGGCGCGGCCCGCTGCGCGAGCTGCTCGTCGGCATCCACCGGGTGCAGGTCGTCGAGCGCGAGCGGCACGCGACCGACCCGTCGTACCGGCCGCGCGTGCACGTCTCGCTCGTCACGGCACGCTCGGCCCCGGCGCACGAGCGCGCGGTCGCGACGCTGTCGTCGTGGGGCGTCACCGTCGACGACGCGTTCTTCCTCGGCGGGGTGGACAAGGACGGCGTCCTCGAGGTGCTGCGCCCGCACATCTTCTTCGACGACCAGCGCGCCGTCGTGGAGGCGACCCGCCGCGTCGCCCCGTCGGTCCACGTGCCCTACGGCGAGCTCAACCGCGGCGTCCTGCCCGCGGAGCCGACGCTCGACACCCGGCGCCCGCGTCCGGCCGACGCCGTCCCTCCCGCGCCCACCCGGCGCGAGGCGGCCACGCCGCCGGCACCGACCGCGGCGACGGGCGAGCGCGACGCCGAGGAGGAGCCGGCGCCCGCGCGCGGCGACGAGGTCCGCACCCGGGGGACCGGCACGCGCGAGCTCCCGCTCGTGCGTTCCGTGCCGGGCATCGGTGGTGCGGGTCTCGCCGGTCTCGCCGGGGCGTCGACGGTCGTCCCGGCCGCAGAGCCGGCGCGCGAGGCCGAGCGTCCCGAGCCGGCCCCCGGTCCCGCGACCACCGCTGCCCCCGCTCCTGCTGCTCCGCGGGACGGAGAGGCCGGGCCAGAGCCGGCGACGAGCCCGGAGCCCACGGACCGTCCGTCCGACGCCGAGGGCTCGGCGCCCACCGGGACCACGCTCCTCAGCCGCCGGGACGTCGCGCGCCCGGGGACGCCCGACCGCGTGTCGGTGCTCGGCCACGCAGGGGAGCAGAAGCCGCTGCCCGTCCGCCCGTCGAACGGCTCGGCCCGGCACCACTGACGGGCGCACCGGCCCCGCGTCGCGCGCCGTCGGGGTCCGGTGGTTCACTGCTCGCATGAGCGGCGCCGCACGTCTCCCGGACCCTTCGCCCCGCGCGGGCGGCCGGGTCGAGGTGGTGTGCGGCCCGATGTTCGCGGGCAAGACCGAGGAGCTGCTGCGCCGGGTCCGACGCGCCGAGGTCGCGGGGCGCCGCGTCGAGGTGGTCGGCCACGTCCTCGACACGCGGCGCGGCACGGGAACGGTGAGCTCGCACTCCGGTCTCGCGATCCCGTCGCGGACGGCGCGCGACGCGGCCGACCTCGCGCGGCTGGTGCACGACGGCGGCCCGCTCGACCTCGTCGCGGTCGACGAGGCCCACTTCTTCGGGCCCGACCTCGTCGACGTCGTGCAGCGCCTCGCGGACGACGGGCTCGTGGTGGTCGTCGCGGGCCTCGACGTGACGTTCGACGCGCGGCCGTTCGAGCCCCTGCCGACGCTCGCGGCCCTCGCCGAGCGCGTCGACAAGCTCACCGCCGTGTGCGCGGTGTGCGGTGAGGACGCGGCGTTTCACGTGCGGGTGGCTCCGGAGGCGGCGGCCGACGACGGACCGCGCGACCCGCTGGCACCCGTCGCCGCGCACGTCGGCGGCGCCGAGAGCTACGAGGCGCGGTGCCGCGCGCACCTGCCCGCGGCGCCGTGGCGGGCTCAGCCGGCCGGCGGCCCCGGCGGGTCTTCGACGAGCGGGACGAACGAGTAGGAGCCGTGCTCGCTCACCCGGGCGCCCCCCGGCGCGTCCGGGTCGGCCTCGACGAGCAGCATCGTGTGCCGGACCGGGACCACCATCCGGCCGCCCGGCGCGAGCTGGTCCACGAGGGCCTGGGGGAGCGCGTCGGCCGCCGCGGAGACGAGGACCCGGTCGTACTGCTCGCCCGGTGTGCCCAGGACGCCGCGCCGCGCGGGCTCCAGGCGCGCCCAGGGGACGTGCGCCGTCGCGACGTTCGTGGCGCCCCACGCGGCGAGGTCGAGGTCGCGCTCGAGCCCGAGCACGCTGCCCGACGGCCCGACGAGCACGGCGAGCAGCGCCGTCGTCCACCCGGAGCCGGCGCCGACGTCGAGGACCCGGTGTCCGGGGGCGACGTCGAGCAGCCGCAGCATCGCCGCGACGGTCGAGGGCTGCGAGTTCGTCTGGCCGTGCCCGATCGCGAGCGGGCGGTCCTGTCCGGCCCAGCGGCGTTGCGCCCGGGGGAGGAACGCGCGGCGGTCGATCGCGCGCATCGCGGCGGCGACGGCGTCGTCGTGCCCGCGACGGCTGCTGCCGTCGGGCGGGCCTGCCGGGCGCATGCGACCACCTCCACCGCCAGCGTAGGCACGGCCGCGCGCCACCCGCCCTCCGTCGTGGCCGGTCGCCGGCGACCGTGAGTCGGACGACGAGGGGACGACCGGACCCCCCGGGTGGCGAGGGCGCACGCGCGGCGGGATGCTCGACGGGTGCGCGGGCGCGTCGGTGCGCCCGCCCCGGACGGGGGAGCCCGGCATGAGCGGCACGGTGGCACGGATCACGCACATCAGCGCGCGGTCGGACACGAGCTTCGAGGACGCCGTGAAGATCGGCGTCGAGCGCGCGGCGAGCACGCTGCGCAACGTCTCGGGCGCGTGGGTCAAGGAGCAGAAGGTCGACATCGTCGACGGTCGCATCACGACCTGGCAGGTCGTCCTCGAGATCACGTTCGTCCTCGAGTAGGACGGCGGTCGGCGGACCGCGGGACGGGGCCGTCGCGCGCGGGAGATCGTGCGCGCGGTCACGCCCGCGCCATTTGACCTGCCCAACCGATTTCCGTACTCTTGAACGTCGGCGCGCCCAGGCGCGCCGGTCCCGTGTGCCCACGGACGACTCGCACTCGCACGCCGCGGCGTGGCCGGAGTCTCCAAGACGAACTCGCCGTGACGAGCACGCCAAGACTAGGAGAGATGAGCAGCAACGTGGTGTACGCGATCGTCAAGGCCGGTGGCCGTCAGGAGAAGGTTTCCGTCGGCGACATCGTCGTGGTGGACCGGGTGTCCGCCAAGGTCGGTGAGTCCCTCGAGCTGCCCGCTCTCCTGCTGGTGGACGGGGAGAAGGTGACCACCGACGCGGCGAAGCTCGCGAAGGTCAAGGTCACCGCCGAGGTCGTGCGGGACGAGAAGGGTCCGAAGATCACGATCCTGCGGTACAAGAACAAGACCGGTTACCGCCGTCGTCAGGGTCACCGCCAGCAGCTGACCCGCCTCAAGGTCACCGGCATCAAGTGACCTCGCCCGGCGCGAGGTAGCGGCCACGGGCCGCCCCGCGCCGACCGGCACCCTCCCTCAGCAACCAGCACGAAAGCAGGTTCGTCATGGCACACAAGAAGGGCGCGAGCTCCTCGCGCAACGGTCGCGACTCGAACGCCCAGCGCCTCGGCGTCAAGCGCTTCGGCGGTCAGGTCGTCAAGTCGGGCGAGATCATCGTCCGCCAGCGCGGGACGCACTTCCACCCCGGTGAGAACGTCGGCCGCGGCAAGGACGACACGCTGTTCGCCCTGGCCGCCGGTGCGGTCCAGTTCGGCACGCGTCGTGGCCGCAAGGTCATCGACATCGTCGCCGTCGAGGGCTGAGCGACAGCCACAGGCTTCGAGCAGGAGGGGCGCACCGACGCGGTGCGCCCCTCCTGCTGTTTCTCGCACACCCACCTCTGAGAGGATCGTTCCATGGCCAGCTTCGTCGACCGTGTCGTCCTGCACGTCTCCGGCGGCAACGGCGGGAACGGGTGCGCCTCGGTCCGTCGCGAGAAGTTCAAGCCGCTCGCCGGCCCCGACGGCGGCAACGGCGGCGACGGCGGCACCGTGCGGCTCGTGGTCGACGCGCAGACCACCACGCTGCTCGAGTACCACCACTCGCCGCACCGGCACGCGACGTCCGGCACGCAGGGCATGGGCGACGACCGCGACGGCGCGAACGGCGACGACCTCGTCCTGCGCGTGCCGGACGGCACCGTCGTCAAGGCGACGGACGGGACCGTCCTCGCCGACCTCGTGGGCGACGGCGCGGAGTACGTCGTCGCCGAGGGCGGCCGCGGCGGCCTCGGCAACGCCGCGCTCTCGTCGCCGCGCCGCAAGGCGCCGGGCTTCGCCCTGCTGGGCGAGCCGGGCGAGGAGCGGGACGTCGTCCTCGAGCTGAAGACGATCGCCGACGTCGCGCTCGTCGGGTACCCGAGCGCCGGCAAGTCGTCGCTCGTCGCCGCGATCTCGGCCGCGCGGCCCAAGATCGCCGACTACCCGTTCACCACGCTCGTGCCGAACCTCGGCGTCGTGCAGGCGGGCTCGGCGCGGTTCACCGTCGCGGACGTCCCGGGCCTCATCCCGGGCGCGAGCGAGGGCAAGGGGCTCGGGCTCGAGTTCCTCCGCCACATCGAGCGCACCGCCGTGATCGTGCACGTCCTCGACTGCGCGACGCTCGAGCCCGGTCGCGACCCGATCAGCGACCTCGACGTCATCGAGGCGGAGCTCGCCGCCTACGCGCAGGACCTCGACATCGAGGGCGGCCGCGTGCCGCTCACCGAGCGCCCGCGGCTCGTCGTCCTCAACAAGATCGACGTGCCCGAGGCGCGCGAGCTCGCCGACCTCGTCAAGCCCGACCTCGAGGCGCGCGGCCTGCGCGTGTTCGAGATCTCGACGGCCAGCCACGAGGGCCTGCGCCCGCTGACCTACGCGCTCGCCGAGCTCGTCGAGAAGGCCCGGGCCGAGGCGCCCGCGCCCGAGCCGACACGCGTCGTGCTGCGGCCGCGCGCCGTCGACGAGGCCGGGTTCACCGTCACGCGCAAGGGCGGGGCCACGGACTACTGGTTCGAGGTGCGCGGCGCCAAGCCGGAGCGCTGGGTGCGCCAGACGGACTTCAGCAACGACGAGGCCGTCGGCTACCTCGCCGACCGCCTCGCCCGCCTGGGCGTGGAGGAGAAGCTCTTCGCCGCCGGGGCCGTCGGGGGCGACGAGGTGCGCATCGGCACCGACGCCAACGCCGTCGTCTTCGACTGGGAGCCGACGCTCCTGACCGGCTCCGAGCTGCTCGGCGGCCCGCGCGGCTCCGACAACCGCCTCGACGAGCGCCTGCGCCCGACGCGCACGGAGAAGCGCCGCGAGCACCACGAGCGCATGGACGCCAAGGCCGAGGCGCGCCGCGAGCTGTGGACCGAGCGCGAGGCCGGCACGTGGACGGACCCCGACGCGGACTGACGCAGGTCCGCTGTGGGCAGGGAATGGGCCCGGTCCCCACGCGGGGACCGGGCCCATTCCCTGCCCACCACCGGTCCGGGGCGTCCTGGTCCGTGAAATCCTGCGCGCCCGGGAGCGGCCGGCGGCGATGATGGACGCGTGAACGCGCTGTCCTCCCGCTCCGAGATCGCCTCCGCCCACCGCGTGGTGGTGAAGATCGGCTCGTCCTCGCTCACGGGCGCGGACGGGCACCTCGACCTCACCGCCCTGCGCGCGCTCGTCGACGTCCTCGCGGCGCGACGCGCGGCGGGCGGCCAGGTCGTGCTCGTCACGTCCGGCGCGATCGCCGCGGGGATCGGGCCCCTGGGCCTCGCGAGCCGGCCGCGCGACCTCGCCACGGCGCAGGCGACCGCCTCCGTCGGGCAGGGCATGCTCGTCGCCCGCTACACGGAGGCGTTCGCGGGGCACGGGCTGCGTGTCGGGCAGGTGCTGCTCACCGCGGAGGACACCGTGCGGCGCGGGCACTACCGCAACGCCCAGCGCTCGCTCGAGCGGTTGCTGGACCTCGGCGTCGTGCCGATCGTCAACGAGAACGACGCCGTCGCGACCGACGAGATCCGGTTCGGCGACAACGACCGCCTCGCCGCGCTCGTCTCCCACCTCGTGCGTGCCGACGCGATGGTCCTGCTCACCGACGTCGACGGCCTCTACGACGGACCGCCGTCGCGCCCGGGCACGCGCCGGATCGCCGAGGTGCGTTCACCCGCCGACATCGAGGGCGTCGAGGTCACGGGCCGGGGGAGCGCGGTCGGGACGGGCGGCATGCTCACCAAGCTCGAGTCCGTCTCCATCGCGACCGGCACGGGCATCCCGGTGGTGCTGACCCAGGCGCAGAACGCCGCGGCCGCGCTCGCGGGCGAGGCCGTCGGGACGTGGTTCGCCGCGACCGGCAAGCGGACGACGCGCCGGCGCCTCTGGCTCGCACACGCCGCGCGCACGCGCGGTCGGCTCGTCCTCGACGACGGCGCGGTGAAGGCCGTGCAGGGAGGGCGCGCGTCGCTCCTGCCCGCGGGGGTCACGGCCGTCGAGGGGGAGTTCGACGCCGGGGACCCGGTCGAGCTCGTGACGTCGGACGGGCGCGTGGTCGCCCGCGGGCTCGTCGCGTTCGAGTCCCGCGACATCCCCGACCTCCTGGGCCGGTCCACCACCGAGCTGCGGGCCGAGCTGGGCGAGGGTTACGACCGCGAGGTCGTGCACCGCGACGACCTCGTCCTCGTCCGCAAGCGAGCGCGCTGACCGGTCGTCGGACGGCGCCCCCGGCGCACGGTCGACCGACGTAGGCTCGGTCCATGACCACCACCGAGGACGCGCCCGTCGTCGCGGGCGCCGCCGAGCCCCGGCCCGCAGGTCACGCCGCAGCGGGTGCCACGACCGACGTCGCGACCGCCGTCGAGGACGTCGCGCGCCGCGCCAAGGTCGCCTCGCGCATGCTGGCCACGGCCACGCGCGCGACCAAGGACGCCGCCCTCCTCGCGCTCGCCGACGCGCTCGTCGCGGCGACGGACGAGATCGTGGCCGCGAACGCCGTCGACCTCGAGCGCGAGCGCACGAACGGGATGAGCGAGGGCCTGCTCGACCGCCTCGCGCTCGACGGCCCGCGCATCGCCGCGATCGCCGACGCGCTGCGCGCCCTCGCGGGTCTGCCGGACCCGGTCGGAGAGGTCGTGCGTGGCTCGACGCTGCCGAACGGGCTGCGCCTGCGCCAGCTGCGCGTGCCCATGGGCGTCGTCGGCATGATCTACGAGGCGCGGCCCAACGTCACCGTCGACGCCGCGGGGCTCGCGCTGAAGAGCGGCAACGCCGTGATCCTGCGCGGCGGGTCGGCGGCGGCGAGCTCCAACGAGGTGATCGTGGGCGTGCTCTCTCGCGCGCTCGAGGCACAGGGCCTGCCGGGCGACCTCGTGCAGTCGATCGACCGTCACGGGCGGCCGGGCGCCGTCGCGCTCATGCACGCGCGCGGGCTCGTCGACGTGCTCGTGCCGCGCGGCGGGGCCGACCTCATCCGCACGGTGGTCCGCGAGTCGACCGTCCCCGTCATCGAGACCGGCGTCGGCAACGTCCACGTGTACGTCGACGCGAGCGCGGACCGGGCCATGGCGCTCGAGATCCTGCTCAACGCCAAGACGCAGCGCGTGGGCGTGTGCAACGCCGCGGAGACGCTCCTGGTCCACGCGGACGCCGCACAGGACTTCCTGCCCGCCGCCCTCGCCGCGCTCACCGCGGCGGGCGTCGTGGTGCACGGCGACGACCGCACGGCCGGTCTCGCGCCCGAGGGCACCGAGGTGCTCGCGGCCACCGACGAGGACTGGGCGACCGAGTACCTCGCGCCCGAGATCGCGGTGCGCGTCGTCGACGACCTCGACGCCGCGATCGAGCACGTGCGCACGTGGACGTCCGGGCACACCGAGGCGATCGTCACGCGCGACCTCGCGTCCTCGGAGCGGTTCGTCGCCGAGCTCGACTCGGCCGCGATCATGGTCAACGCCTCGACGCGGTTCACCGACGGCGGCCAGTTCGGCCTCGGCGCGGAGATCGGCATCTCGACGCAGAAGCTCCACGCGCGCGGCCCGATGGGCCTGGCCGAGCTGACGACGACGAAATGGGTCGTGCACGGCGACGGTCACGTTCGTCCGTGACGAGCGGTTCGTCGGCAAGTACCTGATACCTGCCGGACCAGGCCGCCGGGCGGTCGTGAGAGACTGGTCGGCGACCGGAGCCCGTCCGGTCCGCCGTCGGGCCGGTCCCGGCAGGCGTACCGATCCACCGCACCACCCCGGACCGCGGCACGACACCGTCCGCCCCGGGGACGACCTTCGAGGAGGACGTCGTGATCTCTGCCGTCGTGCTGGCCGCCGAGGAAGGCGCCGAGGCCGCGTCGCACCTGCCCATCCCGCCGCTCGCCTACGGGCTGCTCGGGTTCGGCGGGCTCGTGGCCCTGCTGCTCGTGACCTACGCGTTCCGCAGCGTCGGCACGCGGCACTGACCGGTAGCGAACGACGGAAGCGCCCGCGACCGATGACGCCCCGATGAGCCCGCGCCGTCCCCGCCTGGGGGTGATGGGTGGCACGTTCGACCCCATCCACCACGGCCACCTCGTCGCGGCGAGCGAGGCCGCGGCGCGGTTCGACCTCGACGAGGTCGTGTTCGTCCCCACGGGCAAGCCGTCGTTCAAGCAGCACCAGAGCGTCAGCCCGGCCGAGCACCGGTACCTCATGACGGTCATCGCGACCGCCTCGAACCCGCGGTTCACGGTGAGCCGGGTCGACGTCGACCGGCCGGGACTGACCTTCACGGTCGACACGCTGCGCGACCTGCGGGCCGCGCGTCCGGACGCGGAGCTGTTCTTCATCACGGGTGCGGACGCGATCGAGCAGATCCTGACCTGGAAGGATGCCGACGAGCTGTGGAAGATGGCACACTTCGTGGCTGTCTCCCGCCCGGGCCACAGCCTGAGCGTCGAGGGTCTGCCGCCGGGCGTGGTCACCATGCTCGAGGTCCCGGCCCTCGCCATCTCGTCGACGGACTGCCGTCGGCGTGCGGAGGCGGGCCAGCCGGTGTGGTACCTGGTTCCGGACGGCGTGGTCCAGTACATCGCCAAGCACGGTTTGTATCGAGGTCAGCACGATGAGTGACAACGGCAGCAACATGCAGCCCGTCCGCCCCCTCACGCGGCGCGAGATGCGCGAGCGCGAGCAGGCGGCCGCGGCCGAGCGGTCCGCGCAGCCCGGCACGCCTCCACCCGCGCCGGCGCCCGGTGCCGGTGGGTGGCAGCAGCCCGCCCCGGCGCGGCCCGCTGCTCCGGCGACACCGCCGCCGTCGCGCCGCACCCTGCGCGAGACGACCGGTCCGACGGACTATCCGTCGCAGCCGTCCGTCGTCCGCCCGCCGGCCGCCTCGGGCGGCATGCGCGGTCTCGACGAGACGGGTCGCCTCACCCCGGTGCAGGAGACCGCGGAGCGCGTCGCGATCCGCCCGCCGGCCCCGACCCCCGTCGTGCCGACGCGCACGAGCTCTCGCCCCCCGGCGGGCACGCCGCGGCCCGCCGTGCCGGGCGCTACCGGCCCCGTCCGACCCCCGACGCCGTCCGCCCCCGTGGGCGGGTTCGGTTCCGCGCCGGTGGGCCGCGTCGGAGCGCCCGAGGCGCCGCCCGCCCAGCCGCAGCGGCTGTCGGCCTTCTCGGCCCCGGCCGCGGGACCTGCCGCGCCTCCCGCCACGCCTGCTCCGGCACCCGCCCCGTCGCCGTGGGGAGCGACCGCGGCGCCCGCGCCCGAGCGCACGCCCGCTGCCGCGCGGCCGGCGGCTCCGCCCGCGGCGGCCCCGCCCGCCGAGACTCCCGGGGCCGCGCTCCCGTGGTCGGCGATCACGTCGGGCTCGGCGCCTGAGCCGGCGAGCGCGGGTCGCGAGCCCGCCTCGCCCTTCGGCGGCGTGCGCGAGCAGCCGGCCGCGGCGCCCGCCGCCGCGAGCGGCCCGTCCGACGACCTCTTCCCCCGTGTGCGCGCCCGCGCGGACGAGCTCGACGACGAGGCGGACGACGACCTCGACGACGAGCCGCGCGGCCCCTCGTACACGTGGCTGCACTACCTCATCCTCGTCGCCGTGGCGTTCGTCCTCGGCCTGCTCGTGTGGACGCTCGTCTCGCGCGACGACCCGGGCCTCGCCACCGAGGACACGAGCGCGTCGGCGACCGCCGTGTCGACGTGGGACGACCCCGGCACCCTCGACACCGGCCGCTGAGCGGCCGCACCACGAACGGAGACACGTGACTGCCACCGAACGAGCCGTAGAGCTCGCCGTCATCGCGGCGCGGGCGGCGTCCGACCGCAAGGCCGAGGAGATCATCGCGCTCGACGTGAGCGAGCAGCTCGTCCTCACGGACGTGTTCCTCATCGCCTCCGGGTCGAGCGAGCGCCAGGTCTCGGCGATCGTCGACGCGGTCGAGGAGGCGATGTACAAGGCGGGCTCCAAGCCGATCCGACGTGAGGGCAAGCAGGAGGCCCGCTGGGTCCTCATCGACTTCGGCGACGTCGTCGTGCACGTGCAGCACTCCGAGGACCGCGTCTACTACGCGCTCGAGCGCCTGTGGAAGGACTGCCCCGTCGTCGAGCTCCCCGAGGACGCGCGCGGCGGCGACGGCACGGCCGACGACGCCGACGACACGACCCGCGGCGACGGCGCCATCCGCCTCTCGGGGGAGCCCCTGGCGTGACCGCCGGCACGCTCGTCCTCCTGCGCCACGGCCGCACGGCGTACAACGCCGCGATGCGCCTGCAGGGCCAGGTCGACATCCCGCTCGACGGCGTCGGGCAGTGGCAGGCCGAGCACGGCGCGAAGGCGCTCGCCAGCGCGCACCGCGCGACGCGCGTCGTCGCGTCCGACCTCGTGCGCGCCGCCGACACCGCGCGCGCGTACGCCGGTGCGATCGGCGCGGACGTCCAGCTCGACCCTCGGCTGCGCGAGCGCGGCTTCGGGGAGTGGGAGGGGCTCACGGGCCCGGAGATCGCGGACCGCTGGCCCGAGGAGTACGCGGCGTGGCGCCGGGGCGAGGAGCCCCCGCGCGCGGGCGCCGAGACCAAGGCCGACGTCGCCGCGCGCCTCGTCGAGGCCGTCACCGAGCACGTCGAGTCCCTCGAGAAGGACGACACGCTCGTCGTCGTGTCCCACGGCGCCGCCATCACGCTCGCCGTCACCGCGCTGCTCGGGCTGGACCCGGAGGGCTGGCGCGGGATCTCCGGGCTGCACAACGTCCACTGGTCCCACCTGCACCGCTCCGCGCCCGCCGCGACGCCCGGGTGGCGCCTCGTGGCGCACAACGTCGGTGCCGGGTTCCCCCTCGACGAGTGGAACGCGGGACCGGATTGGAATCTGGAGCCGGTTTCTGCGTAGACTAGCGACGCTCCGCAGGACGGGAAACCGGCCGGGGGAGTGTTCATCCAGTGTTTGACCAGGATCTTCGCAGATCCACGGGGCTGTGGCGCAGCTGGTAGCGCACCTGCATGGCATGCAGGGGGTCAGGGGTTCGAGTCCCCTCAGCTCCACCGGATCGAAGCGGGGCGTCGTTCATCGGCGCCCCGCTTTCGTCGTCTCTGCTCTGCGTTGGGTCGTGGCTCTCGCTCTCCTGCTCGGCGCGCCCCGGCGGCGGTGAGGGCTGGCCGGTAGGGTCGGCCCCGCCCGTCCTGCCGTCCGGCGGCCGGGCGGTCTCGACGGGAAGCGGAGGCTCGCATGCCGGGTTCGACAGGCGTTCTCGCCGTGGTGGCGGACGCGATCGGCGCAGCACGCGCCGAGCAGGTGCTGACCCGGTTCGACCGGTACTCGAACCAGCCGAACGCCATCACAGGGGCCGTGCGCCTCCCGAGTGACCCCGCCTTGGAACGAGCCGCGCTGCGGGTGTTCGACGACCCGGTCCTCGGGGCGTTCGCCGGTCTCGACGCGTCGAGCCTCGCCGAGGCGCTCGATGCGCGGACGCTCTGGGCGCTCCTCGCGCTGGCGGCCCGGGCGGACGTGACCGTCCTCGACCGGCTCCCGGCCGACACGGCAGAGCGGGGCGCTCCGAAGATCGCGACGATCCGCCGGGCGGCCGCGAAGCACGCGGCGGCGCTGGGGTCCTCGCCTGCTGCGCCCGCCTCGGCTGAGGATCCTGGCTCGTCGCCTGCGCCCGCGGGGAACGACGTCCCGGCGCTCCCCGGAAAGGTGGCGCAGGTGGCGTCGTGGCTCGCGGTGCACCCTGGCGCGGACCCCCGGTGGTTCGCGGCACGCCCGGGGCAGCGGGCGGCCGAGCGGCGGATGGCCTTCCGGGCGCTGGGGAGCATCGGGACCCCGGCGGCCCTCGACGTGCTCGCCGGGTACGCGCGCGACGGCTATCCCGACGTCGAGCTGGCGGAGCTGCACCGCGCGTGGGGGAGGTTCGACCGGCGTGCGTTCGCCGCGACGATGTTCCGCCCGGAAGACACCATGCTCCAGCTCGGTGCGTGCTCCACGCTCGAGGGGATCGGCGCGGTGCAGGGGCTCACGGGCGTCGGTGTGGCCCTGACCGGTCCTGCCGACCTTGCGCCCCTGGTGGAGTGCACCGACCTCCGGCGGCTGCACGTGAACGTCGTCGGCGGAGGGCTCGCGGGGGTCGAGCTGCTGTCCCAGCTGCCCGCGCTCACCGAGCTGTACCTGGTCGGCACGACCCGGGGCGCCGACCTCACGGCGCTGCGTGACACCGCCGTCGAACGGCTGTCACTGAGCCTCGACGGTGCCGACGGCGCGTTCCTCTCGCGGCTGCCGCACCTGAGGTCGCTCAAGCTCTCCGGCGGGTCGGCTCCTGAGGACTCCGGGTACGACGGCGAGGACGGTACCGTTCCGCTGCCCGCGCACCCCGGGCTCGTGGACGTCGTGCTGCGGCTGCTCGCCGACGGCGTCCAGGTGGTGGTGCTCCGCCACGAGCGCTCGTGGGTGTCGCGGCTGACGGCAGCAGTCCCGTCCGACGTCTACGTGGTCGAGCGCAGCGGCTACGTGGGCCTGACCCGGGACGGGTCGGACGTGGAGGGTCTCGGCAGGAGGCTGTTCTCGAACGTCGTGCCGTGACGGGTGGGGGCGGAACCTAGGACGTGCTGACGTGCACGTGGTCGAAGTGGTTGGCGGTCGTGCCGCCGCGGTCCTCCATGCCGGACCACGCGCTCGTGGGGTCTCCAGCCATCCAGATCTGCTGCTGGTAGATGAGGTACGTGATCCCCAGCGCCCCGGCGTTGGCCTGGAGGTAGCGGGCGATCTCCCAGCCCGTCTCGCCCGTGATCATGATGTCCAGGGCGCGGCCGGTGCCGTGGTCGCCGCTGTCGCCCGGGCGGATCCCGCCGTAGGAGGTCACCTGCGGGAATATCGCGCACACCGCACGGTAGACCGCGCGGGCGTTGGACTGGAGCGACGACTCGATCCCGGAGCTCACCGAGCAGGCGGCGTCGGAGATGCCGCTCGCGCTCGACCCGCCGCCGCTCGCGGCGGTCGCCGCCGGCGCCTCGGGCTGGGAGTCCGCGAGGAAGCTCGACTTGATCCAGGCCGCGGCACCGTCCCAGACGACCTGGCTCCACTCGCCCTCGGTGGCGCCGGTGACGTCGACGGCGGTGGCGAACGCGGCGGTCGCGACACGCCCGGCGTCGGCCGACGGCCCGGTGCGGACGTTGACGGCGTCGGTGGTCCAGAGCTGGCCCGTGGCGACGGGGACGACCGGGGTGGGCGGGGCGACCTCGGCGGCGGGGACCACGGTGATCTTCGCCGCGGTCTCGACGACGGGGGACTCCTGGGTCGCCGCCGGGGGAGCGACGCGCTCGGCGGAGCGGCTGGCGGCACCCGTGCCACGCTTCACGGTCGACCCGGAGGCGGGCTCGACGCTCAGCGGTGCGAGGTCGGGGTTCCCCTCGGCGGGCTGGGGGCCCGCGCCGACGACGCCTGCGCCGAGCAGGCCGACGAGGGCGAGCGCCGGGAGCTTGAGCGCCCGTGCCGGGCGCGTCGGGAACGACGGCAGGGCAGGGAGCCGGAGGGAGCGCGCGGGCGCTGCGGGTGCGGCGCTGTGGCGGCCTCGGGACATGGTGCGCTCCGGTTCGTTCGTGATCAGGACCGCGCCCATGTAACCAAACCGTGATCTACAAAGTCCAACCCGGATCTCGCCGTGCAGGTCAGGGACTCATGAGCGCGAGCGCTGAGTCGCATGCCCGGCAGTCGTTGGACGCCTGGACGGCCGGTTCCTAGGCTGGAGGGCATGACCGCTCCCTCTGTCCCGACCGTGACGCTCAACTCCGGTCACACCATCCCCCAGCTCGGCTTCGGCGTCTTCCTCGTCCCGCCGGACGAGGCGGAGAAGGCCGTGAGCGAGGCCCTCGAGATCGGCTACCGCCACATCGACACGGCCGCGATCTACCGCAACGAGGAGGGCGTCGGCGCCGCGATCGCGAAGAGCGGCGTCCCGCGCGACGAGCTCTTCGTCACGACCAAGCTGTGGAACGACCGTCAGTCCGGCGAGCAGCCGCACGACGCGATCCGCGAGAGCCTGGACAAGCTCGGCCTCGAGTTCGTCGACCTCTACCTCACGCACTGGCCGGCGCCCGCCCAGGACCAGTACACGAACGCGTGGGCCAAGCTCATCGAGATCCGCGACGCCGGCCTGGCGCGCTCGATCGGCGTCTCGAACCACCTGCCCGAGCACCTCGACCGGATCGTCGCGGACACGGGCGTGGTCCCCGCCGTCGACCAGATCGAGCTGCACCCGGCCTACCAGCAGCGCGACGTGCTCGCGTGGGCCGACGCGAACGGCATGAAGATCGAGGCGTGGGGCCCGCTCGGCCAGGGCAAGTACCCGCTGTTCGAGCGGCAGGCCGTCGTCGACGCCGCGGCCGCCCATGGCGTGACGCCCGCCCAGGCGGTCCTGCGCTGGCACCTGCAGCGCGGTTTCATCGTGTTCCCCAAGTCGTCGCGCAAGGAGCGCATGGCGGAGAACTTCGACCTCTTCGGGTTCGAGCTCACGGCCGACGAGGTCGCGGCGATCGACGCCCTCGACACGGGCGACGGCTCGGGCCGCGTGAGCGCGCACCCGTCCGAGGTCAACTGACCCCGTCTCCCCGGGGCCTCCACGGGCACTCGCAGCACGACGAGGGGCGCCGTCCGGAAGGACGGCGCCCCTCGTCGTGCGTGGGGGAGACCCGGTCAGCCGCAGTCGTCGCAGATGCCCGTCGCGGGCAGCACCGTGAAGCACGTGGGGCACACGGCCGGCGGCTTCTCGGGCTCGGACGCACGCGGCGTCGTCGTGCGTCGCGGGGTACGGGGCGCGGTCGCGGCCTTCGCCGCGGTCCGACGTGCGGGCGCCGGCGCTGCGGGCGCCGCGCCCGGCACGTCGAAGCCGCGCTTGCGCAGCAGGTCCGCGACGCTCACGGGGCTGTTGCGGAACTCCTCGGCCGTCGCGACGCGGCCGGTCGCGTACCGGTGCGCGACGCCGAGGATCGCCTGGGCGTCGTACGCGCGGTCCTCGTGGAGGAGGGGGGTGCCGGGGGCGGCGGTGAACCCGTAGACCCCGAGGAACGCGTCCCGGCCCCGGTCGTCCCAGTCCGCGATCGCCTGGAGGATGTGCTGCCGGGTCACTGCCGAGAAGGTTGCCACGGCACGAGCCTAGACCGCCCCGCAGGGCGGCCCGGACGGCCGGTGCGTGACCTCCGACACCAGCGTCCGGGCGCGCGCGTCAGGGGACGGTGTAGCCCGCGGCGCGGAACAGCTCGTACCACTCCGCGCGCGTGAGCGGCACCTCCGAGCCGAGGGCCGCGCCCGCCACGCGCTCGGGGCTCGTCGTGCCGAGCACGACCTGCATCCGTGCCGGGTGCCGCGTGATCCAGGCGGTCGCGATCGCGATGGGCGGGACGTCGTAGCGGGCGGCGAGACGGTCGATCACGGCGTTGAGCTCGGGGTACTTCTCCGAGCCCAGGAAGACGCCGGTGAAGAACCCCGCCTGGAACGGCGACCACGCCTGGACCGTGATGTCGTGCAGGCGGCAGTAGTCGAGGATCCCGCTGTCGCGGCTGATCGACTGGTCCAGGCCCTGCATGTTCGACGCGACCCCCTGCGCGACGATCGGCGCGTGCGTGATCGAGAGCTGGAGCTGGTTCGCGACGATCGGCTGCTCGACGTACCGGCGCAGCAGCTCGATCTGGCCCGGCGTGTGGTTCGAGACCCCGAACGCGAGCACCTTGCCCGCGGCGTGCAGGTCGGCGAACGCGCGCGCGACCTCCTCGGGCTCGACGAGGGCGTCGGGCCGGTGCAGCAGGAGGATGTCGAGGTAGTCCGTGCGCAGCGCGTCGAGCGAGCCCTCGACGGACGCGACGAGGTGCTCGTAGGAGAAGTCGAAGTAGGGGCCCTCGGGCACGATCCCGGCCTTCGACTGGATGACCCACTCACCGCGCTCGGCGGGCGAGAGGTCGAGGGCCTCGGCGAACCGGCGCTCGCAGCCGTGCAGGTCCGTGCCGTAGACGTCGGCGTGGTCGAGGAACGTGATGCCGGCGTCGCGGGCCGTGCGCACCAGGGTGCGGACCTCGTCGTCGGTCTTGTCCTGGATGCGCATGAGGCCGAGGACGACGTCCGGCACGACCAGGTCGGTGCCGGGCAGGGTGAAGGTCTTCATCGGTGGAGCTCCTTCGCGGGGGTGGGGAGGGTTCCGGCGGTCGTCACGCGGCGGAGAGCCGCGCGACCTCTTCCGGGGTCAGGACGAGGTCTGCGGCGGCGGCGGAGTCACGGATCGACTCCGGCCGCGAGGCGCCGGGGATGGGGATCACGACGGGTGCGAGCGCGAGCTCCCACGCGAGCGTGACCTGGTAGACGCTCACGCCGTGCGCGTCGGCGACGTCCTGGAACACGGCGTGGCGCGCGCCGAGCTCGGCGGCGTTCGCGATCCCGCCGAGCGGGCTCCACGGCAGGAACGCGACGCCGAGCGCCGCGCAGTGCTCGAGCTCGCCCTGGCTGGAGCGGAAGCGCGGCGAGAACTGGTTCTGCACGGACGCGAGCCTGCCGCCCAGGAGGTCGTGCGCGAGGTCGATCTGCCCGACGTCCGCGTTCGAGATCCCGGCCTGCTGGATCACGCCCTCGTCGAGCAGCTCGACGAGCGCGCCGACCGAGTCGGTGTAGGGGACCTCGGGGTCGGGGCGGTGGAACTGGTACAGCCCGATCGCGTCGACGCCGAGCCGGCGCGCCGACTCCTTGGCGGCGCGCTTGAGGTAGGCAGGGTCTCCGTTCCGGGTCCAGGTGCCGTCGCCAGGTCGCAGATGGCCGCCCTTGGTCGCGACGAGGACGTCGGAGGTGTCGCTGCCGTACGACCGGAGGGCACGGGCGATCAGCTCCTCGTTGTGCCCGACCTCGTCGGCGTGCAGGTGGTAGGCGTCGGCCGTGTCGATCAGCGTGACGCCGGCGTCGAGCGCGGCGTGGACCGTCGCGACGGACCGGGCCTCGTCCGGTCGGCCCTCGATCGACATCGGCATGCCGCCGAGACCGATCGCGGAGACCGTCCGGGATCCGAGAGTGCGCTGCTGC
The DNA here is from genome assembly GCF_001647255.1 of Cellulosimicrobium sp. I38E. Classification (NCBI taxonomy): domain Bacteria; kingdom Bacillati; phylum Actinomycetota; class Actinomycetes; order Micrococcales; family Promicromonosporaceae; genus Cellulosimicrobium; species Cellulosimicrobium sp. I38E. The sequence continues at coordinate 122,890 of NZ_LUAZ01000072.1, read as the reverse complement.
ATGGGGGACTTCCTCACGGTTCAGGGGTAGGAAGGGTCGTCGCCCGCCTGCGAGGGCGGAGCGCCGGGCAGTGCGAGACGACGGACCGGGACTGCTCGAGCGTAGGAAGCGATAATCTAGAAGTCCAACAACTAGTAGTTGTCAAATAGAGAAGTGCGAGTGGTCAATGGATCTTCGTCAGATGGAGTACCTCGTCGCGCTCGCGGACGAGCGCCAGTTCACCCGCGCGGCGCAGCTCGTCGGCGTCTCCCAGTCGGGCCTGTCCGCCGCGGTCCGCAGCCTCGAGGAGGAGCTCGGCGCGAGCCTGTTCACGCGCACGACGCGCCGCGTCGAGCCCACCGAGGCGGGCCTGGCGCTGCTGCCGCACGCACGCTCCATGCTCGCGCAGGCGGCCGCCGGTCGCGACGCGGTCGTCCGCGCGACGCGCGCGCTGTCCGGCTCGCTGCGCGTGGGATCGGAGCAGTGCCTCGGGGTCCTCGACGTCACCACGTTGCTCGAGCGCTTCCACCGCCGCTACCCCCAGGTGGAGATCCACTTCGCGCAGGCCGGCTCGCACGACCTCCTCGCGCGCGTGCGCGAGGGCGACCTGGACGTCGCGTTCGTCGCCACCACCGAGCACCTGGGGTCGCTGTCGCAGACCGTGCTGGGCAGCGAGCCGCTCGTGCTCGTGTGCGCGCCCGAGCACCCGCTCGCCACGCGCGGCCGGGTGGACTGGGCCGACCTCTCCGGCCAGGAGTTCGTCGACTTCGACCCGTCGTGGGGCGCGCGTCCCGTCAACGACGCCACGTGCGCCGCGCACGGCGTGCACCGCCGCGTGCGGTGCTCGGTCAACGACGTGCACACGCTCCTCGAGCTCGTCGACCGGGGCCTCGGGATCGCGCTCGTCCCGCGCCACGTCGCGGCGAAGCCTCAGGCGGAGCGCCTCGTCACGCTCGCGCTGCCCGAGGCCGGCGCGCCCAGCTGGGTCGTCTCCGTCGTGACCGGGCGCTGGGACAGCGGGGCCTCCGCGGCGCCCCAGCTCCTCGAGCTCCTCGCCGACGCGCCCGCGTGCCGTGGCGTCGAGGTCACGCGACCCGACGGCGAGCGGTCGGGCGTCGAGGTCGCGGCGGAGGTGCGGTGACCGCCCCCGCGGGCACCGACGCGCCGCTCTTCCCCCTGCGCAGCGTCGTCCTCGGCGCGTTCGTCCCGACGCTCGTCCTCGAGATCGGCATCGGGGCGATGCTGCCCGTCGTCGCGGTCACCGCGACCGGGCGCGGGGCGAGCCTCACCGTCGCGGGGCTCGTCGCCGCGCTCGTCCCGATCGGCAAGATCCTGTTCGACCTCCCGGCCGGGGCGCTCGCGCAGCGGATCGGCGACCGGGCGGCCATGCTGCTCGCGGGCGGCGTTGCCGTCGTCGCGTTCGCGACGATCGCGCTCAGCCCGAACCTCGGGGGACTGGCTGCTGGCGTCCTCGCCCTCGGTGCGTCGACCGCCGTCTTCAACCTCGCCCGTCAGGCCTACCTCACCGAGATCACCCCGCCGCTGCGGCGGGCGCGCGTCCTGTCCACGCTCGCGGGCGTGCACCGCATCGGGCTGTTCCTCGGTCCGTTCGCGGGGGCGGCCGTCATCGCGGCGACGGACGTGCGCGGCGCCTACTGGCTCGGCGCCGTGGCCGCGTTGGCGGCGGTGGCGGTCCTCGCCGTCGTGCGCCCGGAGCCGGCGGCCCAGGACGAGCCGGGCCGCGTACGGACACGCGGCCCCGCGGCAGGACCGCGGGTGACCATCGCCGGCGTGGCGCGCGAGCACCGGCGCCTCTTCGCGACGCTCGGCGTCGCGATCCTCCTCGTGAGCGCCGTGCGCGGGGCGCGCCAGACCGTCATCCCGCTCTGGGGCGAGCACCTCGGGCTGGATGCGGAGGTGACGTCGCTGATCTTCGGCGTCTCCGGCGCGCTCGACATGCTGCTGTTCTACCCGGCGGGCAAGGTCATGGACCGGTTCGGACGGCTGTGGGTGGCCGTGCCCTCGATGCTCACCATGGCCGCCGGGCTCGCGCTCCTGCCCTTCGCCCACACGGTGGGCGCGGTGACCGTCGTCGCGGCACTGCTCGGGGTCGGCAACGGGATGGGGTCGGGCATCGTCATGACGCTGGGGGCCGACGTCGCACCCGCAGAGGTGCGCCCGACCTTCCTCAGCGTGTGGCGCCTCTTCCAGGACACGGGCGACGCGCTCGGGCCCCTCGTGCTCTCGGCGGGGGCAGCACTGGGGTCGCTCGCGGCGGGGGTCTGGGCGACGTCGGTGCTCGGCGCGGGGTCCGCGGCGGCCCTCGCGCGCTGGGTGCCCCGGTACTCGCCGCTCGCGAACCTCGTGCGGCCGCGCGCCGGGCAAAAGGCCGTGCGCGTCCCGTCCGACGCGCCCTAGCGTGGCGGGATGGCGAGCGACGGCACCGATCCCGGCCCGTTCCCCGACCCGTTCGACCACCAGGTGACCCAGGACGGTCGCGTCCGGGTCGCGCGCGGCGGGCGCGTCGTCGTCACCGTCGCCGGGACGGCGGCCGACCGGCTCGTCGTGGCCCTGGAACGGGCAGAGGCGCGTGACGACGAGGGCGAGGTCCAGCTCCTGCTCGCCAGGGCGACGGGGAACTACCGACGCGGCAACGAGAAGCGCGCCCACCGGCCGTGACGCAGGTCACGCGCGGGCATGTCACGCGCGGCCCGCGGCGGGCGTCTGGATGGTCGACCTCGCGCACGACCGGCGCGCACCGCGCCGGCTGACGGAAGGAGACCCTCGTGGCCCGCATCTCGCTCGACCCGCCCCGGACCCTGCTCAACCGCACGCTCGCCGCGCTCTCGCGGCGGCGGTACGGCGCCGTGCTCGAGCCGCTCGCCGCCGTCGGGCACAACCCGCGCGTCGCGACGACGTACGGCGTCCTCGAGGCGGGCGTCGCGCGCTGGCGGACGCTCGACCCGACGCTCTCGGCGCTCGCGGTCATGGCGTCCGCGGTGCAGATCGGCTGCTCGTGGTGCGTCGACTTCGGCTACTGGGAGTCGGAGCACGGCGACGTCGACCCCGGCAAGCTCCACGACGTGCCCGCGTGGCGCGAGAGCGACGCGTACAGCGCCGTCGAGCGGCGCGTGCTCGAGTACGCCGAGGCGGCGACCGCGACCCCGCCGACGGTGACGGACGAGCTCGCGGCCGCGCTGGTCGACGACCTGGGCGAGCCCGCATTCGTCGAGCTCACGGCCCTGGTCGCGCTGGAGAACCTGCGCAGCCGGATCAACGCGGCCCTCGGCCTGTCCAGCCAGGGCTTCAGCGACCGGTGCGAGGTCCCGCTCGGCGGGGGGCTGCGCGCGGCAGGCACGGCTGGCAGGCTGGCCGGGTGAGCGAGAGCGCCGGGTCCCCGCCGCCCGACGGCGCCGCGGGGCCCCGCGGTCCCGGTGCGGCCCTCGCGCCGTTCACGACGCACCGTCGCCTGCTCTTCACGGTCGCGTACGAGATGACGGGCTCCGCCGCGGACGCCGAGGACGTGGTCCAGGAGGCCTGGCTGCGCTGGTCCTCGGCGGACCGGTCCGGCGTCCTGGACCCGCGCGCCTACCTCGTGCGCGTCACGACACGGCTCGCGCTCGACCGGCTGCGCACGCTGCGGACGCGGCGCGAGACGTACGTGGGGTCGTGGCTGCCCGACCCGCTCCTCACGACGCCGGACGCCGCGCTGCAGGTCGAGCGCGCGGAGGACGTGTCGATGGCGCTGCTCGTCGTGCTGGAGACGCTGAGCCCGCTCGAGCGTGCCGTGTTCGTGCTGCGCGAGGTATTCGACGTCCCCTACGACGAGATCGCCGACGGCCTCGACCGCTCGCCCGAGGCCGTGCGCCAGACCGCGCACCGCGCGCGCGAGCACGTACGGGCGCGGCGCCCGCGGTTCACCCCGCCCGACGACGCGCAGCGCGCGGCGGTCGAGCGGTTCATGGCCGCGTGCGCGACGGGAGACACGACCGCGCTCGTCGAGATCCTCGCGCCGGACGTCGTCGTGGTGAGCGACGGCGGCGGCAAGGCGCGCGCGGCCCTGCGGCCCGTGACGGGTGCGGACAAGGTGGCGCGGATGCTCGTGGGTCTCTCGGCGAAGCCCGAGACGACGGCGATGGCCTTCGAGCCCGCGCTCGTGAACGGGGCTCTGGGCGGCGTGTGGACCGTCGGCGGGGAGCCCGCCATGGCCGCGACCGTCGAGTACGACGGCGAGCGCGTCGTGCGCGTCCTGCTCTTCCGCAACCCGGAGCGGCTGGCCGGGCTCAGACGAGCGTGAGGACGCCGAGCACGCCGACCGCCAGGGCCAGCACGAGCGAGACCGCGATGAGCGCGACGTGCACCGTGAGGAAGCGCGTCGCGCGCCCGTCGGCGTCACGTGCGCGCGGGTCCTTGGCGATGCGCTGGAGGAACCGCGGCCAGATGAGCAGGTTCCACGCGGCGGTGACGAGCAGGACGACGGACCAGGCGACGGGGAGCTCCACGCACCGAGCATGACACCGGTCTGCGACGTCCCCGGACGGAGGAGCGCGCACCGGGTGTGGGATCGACCACATCGACGCCGGGTGTCAGGTGAGGCTAGCCTTGCCTCGGTTCCGTGCTCGCGGGGCCGTCGTCCGCCCGGCACGCCGGGCCGCACCCCGAGGAGCCACCGGTGGCCACCTTCAAGACGGTCAAGCCCGCCGACGCTCACGTCGTCACGCTGAGCGTCGTCGGGAGCAAGCGGGTGAGCCCCCACGTCGTGCGGGTCACGCTCGGTGGCGACGACATGGAGCTCTTCACGCCGATGGGCTTCGACCAGTGGTTCCGGCTCTTCTTGGCCCGCGACGACCAGGACTCCCTCCGGCTGCCGACGCGCACCTCGGGCCTGTGGTACGTCCAGTACCTCGCGACGCCCAAGGCGCGCCGTCCCTGGGTCCGCAACTACACGGTGCGCGCCGCGCGGCCCGACCTGCGCGAGATCGACGTCGACTTCGTCGTCCACGGCGACGCCGGCCCCGCGTCGTCGTTCGCGCTGTCCGCGCAGCCGGGTGACCGCGTCGGCCTGCTCGACCAGGGGGTCGGCTACAACCCGCGCGTCCCGCACGACTGGACGCTCGTCGTCGCCGACGAGACCGGGCTGCCGGCCGTCGCGGGGATCTGCGAGTCGCTGCCCGACGACGCGCGCGGCCTCGCGATCGTCGAGATCCCCGAGGCGGCGGACGCGCAGGACTTCCGCGTGCCGGCGGGTGTCGAGCTGCGCTGGGTCGTGCGCGAGGGCGCGGCGCCCGCGGGCACCGACCCGCACGAGCTCCTGCCCGGCGCGCTGGCGCTCGAGGCCGTGCGGTCGGCCGACCTGCCGTCCGGGCCCGTCTACGCGTACGCGGTGGGGGAGTCGACGCTCGCGACCGGGGTGCGCCGCCACCTCGTCAACGACCGCGGCGTGCCCAAGACGCACGTCGACTTCGTCGGGTACTGGCGGCACGGTCACGCGGCGTCCGCCTGACCGGACCGCGCGTCGTCGCGCGGTGCGGCCCCGGCGGTCCGGCGCGGCCGTCAGACCTTGCGGAGCTGGCGGAACATCGGGCAGTCGAACGGGTCGCGCGCGGAGAGCCCGACGCGGTTGAGGTACCGGACGACGATGCCGTAGGACTGCACGAGGCTCGTCTCCGTGTAGGGCAGGCCGAGGTTCGCGCAGTGCTCGCGCACGATCTCGCGCGCCCGCGCGAGGTGGGGCCGCGGCATGCTCGGGAACAGGTGGTGCTCGATCTGGAAGTTGAGCCCGCCCATGAGGATGTTCATCCACCAGCCGCCGCGGATGTTGCGCGACGTGAGGACCTGCTTCGAGAGGAAGTCGATCTTCGTGTTCTCGGGGATGATCGCCATGCCCTTGTGGTTCGGCGCGAACGACGCGCCCATGTAGACGCCGAACACCGCGAGCTGCACGCCGAGGAACGCGAAGGCCATGCCGAGCGGCAGGAACCAGAAGATCGCGCCGACGTAGAGCGACAGGCGCAGCGTGAGGATCACGAGCTCGACGACCCGGGCCCGGAGGTTGCCTCGCGCCCGGCCGCCCGCGAGGAGCGAGCGGTACGCCTGGACGTGCAGGTTGAGGCCCTCGAGCGTGAGCAGCGGGAAGAAGAGCCAGCCCTGGTAGCGGTTGATCACGGAGCGGAAGCCCTTCGCCGCGGCGGCGTCGTCGTCGAGGAAGACGACGACGTCCGGGGCGATGTCCGGGTCCTTGCCGCGCTGGTTGGGGTTCGCGTGGTGGCGTGTGTGCTTGTTCATCCACCACGAGTGGCTGATCCCCACGACGCCGTTCGCGAGGATGCGACCCAGGCGGTCGTTCGCCGGGCCGGACGCGAAGACCTGGCGGTGGGACGCCTCGTGGGCGACGAACGCGAACTGCGTGAAGACCAGGCCGAGCGCGCCGGCGATCAGGAGCTGGAACCACGAGTCGCCGAGGAGGACGAACCCGGCGACGGCGCCGCCGAGCGCGAGCGTCAGGACGGCGAGGGTCCAGAGGTAGTAGCCGTGCGTGCGGTGGAGCAGTCCGGCGTCGCGCACGGTGCGCGACAGCGCGCTGTAGGTGCTGGTGACGGCGCCCGGCTCGTCGGTGCGGGGGCGGGTGGCCCGGAAGCCCGGGCGCACTGCGGCAGAGGTCATGTGCGGCCTCGCAGGGTGTCGGTGTCGACTTCCCAGCCGCGGAGGTGAGCGGGTGCTCGTGGTGCAGATCACCCCACCCTACGGGACCGTAGGTTGCGCGCGCGAGCGCGGCACGTGAAGAACTCGCGCAGGAGCCTCGGGGGCCGCGTCGTCGTCAGGCGGCGAAGCGGAACGTCTGGCGGTACTCCGTCGGCGTGATGCCGACCGCGCGCCGGAAGTGGTGGCGCAGGAGCGCCGCCGACCCGAACCCGCAGCGCCGCGCGACCTCCTCGAGGTCCAGCGTCGACTCCTCGAGCAGGGACTGCGCGTGCCCCACGCGCTGCGACGTGAGCCACGCGAGCGGCGTCGTGCCCGTCTGGGCGACGAACGAGCGCGCGAACGTGCGCTCCGACGTGTGGGCGCGGCGCGCCAGGTCCCGCACCGTGAGCGGCTCGTCGAGGTGCTCGGTCATCCACTCCAGCAGCTCGGCGAAGGAGTCCTCCTCGCACTCCGGGACCGGGCGCTCGATGAACTGGCGCTGCCCGCCGTCGCGCTGGGGCGGCACGACCATGCGCCGCGCGATCGTGTTCGCGACCTTGGCCCCGAGCTCGCGCCGCACGAGGTGCAGGCACGCGTCGATCCCGGCGGCGGTCCCGGCGCTCGTGACGAGGTTGCCGTCGTCGACGAACAGCACGTCCGGGTCGATGTCCAGGCTGGGGTACTGGCGGCGCAGCTCGTCGGCGTGCATCCAGTGGGTCGTGACGCGTCGCCCCTCGATCACGCCGGCCGCGGCGAGGAGGAAGACCCCTGAGCACACGCTCAGCAGCAGCGCGCCGCGCTCGGACGCGCGCCGGACCGCGTCCAGCACCTCGGGCGGGTAGTGCGAGCCGATGCGGATCGCCGGGACGACGAGGAGGTCGACGTCGTCCGTGGCGTCGAGCCCGTGGTCGGGGACGACCTGCGCGCCGACCGACGTGCGCACGGGCCGCCCGGCGACCGGTCCGCACACGCGGAAGTCGAACGACGGGACGCCGTCCTCGCTCCGGTCGAGGCCGAAGACCTCGCACACGACGCCGAACTCGAACGGGGCCAGGCCGTCGCACACGACGGCCGCGACGGAGCGCACCATGCACGGCACGCTACGCCCGTGGCGGGATCTTGTCGAGAGGTGTCGGTCCTGCCACTCGTCGCCCCGCACGTGCGACGACAGGGTGGAGGCATGGACATCTTCTGGGGTGCGGTGGTTCTTCTCCTCGTCGTCGGCCCGACCGTCGCGGCTCTCGCGGTGCGGCGCGCGGACCCCGCGCGGCCGTGGTTCCCCGCGGGGTCCGACGGCGCGTGGCCGGGCGGTGGCGCGTGGGGTGACCGGTCGGTCCACGGCGAGCGCTGGGACCGCGACGCGCAGCGTCTCGACGCGGACCTGCGCGCCGCGGCCGCTCGCCCGGACGCACAGCCCGGGCCGGTCGACCCGCACGAGGTCGCGGCCGAGCTCGTGCTGCGGCGCGTCGTCCCGAACCCCGCGGTGCGGGACGGCGTCCGCGGGCTCCCGCCGGCTCCCGCGACGCACGCCGAGCCGGCACCGTCGCGCGCGGGGCGGCGCGTGCGGCTCCCGCGCTGACCGTCGCGGCCGGGCGCGGGACGCACGACGGCCCGGACCTCGTGGAGGTCCGGGCCGTCGCGGGGGAGGGGCGTCAGATCGTGGTCAGGCGCGCGAGCCGACGGCGTCGACGTCCGCGCCGCCCGTGAGCTGGTCGAGGCCCTCGAGCTCCTCGGCCTCCCACGGCGCCTGGCCGAGGCTCGGGATCATCGTCGCGAGCTCGGGGCGCCACTTGGTGAAGCGGGCGGGGAAGCAGCGCTCGAGCAGGTCGATCATCGCGGGGACCGCGGTCGACGCGCCCGGAGAGGCGCCGAGCAGGCCCGCGATGGAGCCGTCGCCCGCGGCGATGACCTCGGTGCCGAACTCGAGGACGCCCTTGCCGTCCTTGTCCTTCTTGATGACCTGGACGCGCTGGCCCGCGGTGATGGTCTCCCAGTCCTTCGGGTGCGCCGTCGGCATGAAGCCCTGGAGCGCCGTGAACTTGGTCTCCGGGCTCGCGAGGAGCTGGCCGACCAGGTACTGGGTGAGGTCGAGGTTCTTCAGGCCCGCGCCGACCATCGAGCCGAGGTTGTGCAGGCGCAGCGACGTGAACAGCCCGAGGTACTTGCCCTTCTTGAGGTACTTGGGGCTGAACCCGGCGTACGGGCCGAACATCAGGTACGTCTTGCCCTCGACGACCCGCGTGTCCAGGTGCGGGACGGACATGGGCGGGGAGCCGACGTCGGCCTTGCCGTACACCTTGGCCTGGTGCTGCGCGACGAGCTCGGGGCTGTCGGTGCGCAGGAACTCGCCGCTGATGGGGAAGCCGCCGTAGCCCTTGGCCTCGGGGATGCCCGCGGCCTGGAGCAGCGGCAGGGCACCGCCGCCCGCGCCGACGAACACGAACCGGGCCTCGACGGTCGAGCGGCGCTTCGGGGCGTTCCACGAGCGGTCCTTGACCGTCAGGCGCCAGCGGCCGTCCTTCGTCTTCTTGAGGTTCTTCACCTCGTGCTCGAGGAAGAGCTGCGTGCCCTGGGAGACGAGGTAGTCGACGAGCTGCTGCGTGAGGGCGCCGAAGTCGACGTCCGTGCCGCTCGTCGCGCGCGTCGCCGCGACCGGCTCGTCACCGTCGCGCTCCGCGACGAGGAGCGGCGCCCACTCGGCGATCACGGCGGGGTCGTCGCTGAACTCGAGCTCGCTGAACAGCGGGTGCTGGCGCAGCGTCTCGAACCGGCGGCGCAGGTAGTCGACGTTCTCCGCGCCGCGCACGAACGTCATGTGCGGCGTGCGGGAGATGAAGCTCGCGGGCTGCGGGAGCGCGCCCGTCGTGAGCAGGTGGTGCCAGAACTCGCGCGACACCTCGAACTGCTCGTTGATCTTCACCGCCTTGGTGATGTCGATCGAGCCGTCCGCCTTCTCCGGCGTGTAGTTCAGCTCGCACAGGGCGGCATGACCCGTCCCGGCGTTGTTCCACGGGTTCGACGACTCCTGCGCCACGGCGTCCAGACGCTCGTAGATGCGCACGGTCCAGGAGGGCTCCAGGACCTTGAGGAGAGCCCCCAGCGTGGCGCTCATGATGCCACCGCCGATGAGGGCTACGTCGATCTGGTCTGCGCTGCTTGCGGGGTTGCTCGCTCGACTCGACACGCTCCGATTCTACGCTTGTGAAAGAGTGCACTAACTGTGCGGTGCGTCACGGGCGTGCGTCACACTTTCCCGGGACGAACGTCCCGAGCGGCACAGGCCGGACGTCTCGCCCCTCGTGGCGCCGCCTTTCCACGCCGAGGTAGGACCGTGGTCGCGCGAGGTAGAGCCGTGGTTCGTGTGCTCGACGGCGTGTGGCTGGTTTGGGTGGTCGGGGTGGGTGGTGGTGCCGCGTCTACCATCCGCCGCTCGTTCCTCGCGGCTCCCGCCAGGCCCGCCACGACGCGGCACCACCACCCACCCCGCCCTACGTCGTCTCGCCCTGTTCGTTGCTCACCCGGGCTACCACCCGCGGCGTCGGTTCGTCCGCGTCGTCGCCCGTACGTCGCCGCTGAGCCGCGCGCGGGCCCGCGCGCCTACCGTCGTTCTCCCTGGGCGGGCAGAGGTCTCTCGCGTGACTTGGGTTCTACCTCGGCGGAGAGTAGGGCGAGGGCCAGGGGCCGATCTGGGGGAGGGGCGTCGGTTCGCCGGCGCGGAAGGCGTCGGGCTCGGCGTCGGGGGTGCGGCCCGCGAGCCAGGCGGCGACGTCGGTCAGGCGACCCCGGACGACGACACCGGCTCGCGCGTCGAACCCGGGGTCGCTCCCCACGGGAGTCTCCGAGTGGGGACCTGTCCCGGGTTCGGCAGCGAGGCGAAGGCCGCCCGGGCCCACTCTGAGCAGGGTGGGCTCGTCGGCGAGCTCGACCAGGACGTCCTCCGGGAGGCGGACCCCGAGGAAGTCGAGGAGGTGGAGTCCGAGCGCGCGCGGCCAGGTGTCGAGGTCGAGCCCGGCGTCGAGGTCGACGGCGTGGATCCGGACCTCGCGCCACCACGCGACGAGCGCGTCCACGACGGTCCCGTCGCGGTAGGTGACGCGCGCGTCCCAGCCCGGCGAGCCGGCGGGGGGCCAGGCCGCGTCGAGACGCTCGGCGAGCGACTCGAGCGCGTGCGCGTGCTCCGCGACCGACCGGCGCGCGCCCGCCTGGATGCCGGCCTCCCGGCCGGCCGCTCCGCCGTCGTAGACCTCGACGAGCTCGCCGTGGGCGGCCCGCTCCGCCTGGCGGGCCATGGCCTCGCCGATCGCCGTGACGTGCGCGAGCACGTGGCTGCGCGACCAGCCGGGCAGGGCGGACGGGCCCGCGAGGCCGGCGTCGTCGAGGTCACGCGTCGCTGCGGTGACGGCGTCGAGGGCGGCGCGCGCGTCGCGACGCACCTCCTCGACGTCCGGCGCGACGGGTGCGGTGGGGTCGGTCACGGCCACAGGAGCTCCTTCGTCCAGGGATGAGGTGTCGCGGCTCCCGCTTCGGTCGACGCGGTGTAGCGCAGGCGGATCTGGCCGTCGGGCGAGGATGCCCAGAACTCGACGCTCGTCGGCTCGAGCGCGTACGACGTCCAGGCGTCGAGCACGAGCCCGGGCTGGGCGCGGACCTGCGCGAGCGCGGCGTCCCACGCGGCCCGGTAGGCGTCCGGTGACTCGAGCGGGGCGCTCTGCGGCCCGGCGAGCGCGGTGGCACGGGAGAAGTCGGAGCGGGCGAGGAAGTCGGCGGCCGACGCCTCGGGCCCGAGCGGGACGACCGGTCCGCGCACCCGGACCTGGCGACCGTGCTCGCGCCAGAAGAACGTCAGCGCGGCGTTCGGGTTCTGCGCGAGCGCGTCGCCCTTGGGCGAGTCGGCGCGCGTCGCGAAGACCCAGCCGTCGCCGTCGACGTCCTTGAGGATCAGCGTCCGTGCGTCGACCCGGCCGCTCGCGTCGGCGGTCGAGAGGGTCGCGGCGTGCGGCGCGGGCAGGCCGGCGCCGATCGCCTCTTCGAGCCAGCCGACGAAGAGCGTGCTCGGCTCCTCGGGCGCTGCGTCCACGTCGAGGCCGGGCAGGTCGGCACCGAACACCGGGAGCGCGCGCAGGCGCTCGCGCAGGGACGGGTAGTCGGGGGTGCCGGTCATACGTCCTCCAGCGGGTCGGCGGGGCGGGGGTCGAGCAGCGCGACGAACCCGCGCGCGGCGGCGGTCATCGCGTCGGGGTCGTCGAGGGCGCGCGCGAGGACGTACCCGCCCTGCACGATCGCGACGGCGGCGTGCGCGCGGTCGCGGGCCGCGTCGTCGGGCAGCCCGTCCTCCGTGAGGACGGCGGCGGCCAGGTCGACGAGGCCGCGGAAGTAGGCGCGGACCTCCGCGGCGAGCTCGGCGTCGTCCATGACGGCCTGGTCGCTCACGAGGCGCCCGACCTTGCACCCGGCGAGCGCGGGGCGCGGCCGCTCGAGGTAGCGGACCAGGCGCTCGACGGCGGACCCGCCCGCGTCGAGGTCGCGGTGCGCGGCGTCGAGGCCGGCCGTCGTCGTGGCGTGCACGGCGGCCGCGGCGAGGTCGTGCTTGGTGGGGAAGTGGTGGTAGAGGCTGCCCTGGCCCACGCCGCTCGCGGCGAGGACCTGGCGGGGGCTGGTCGCGCCGACGCCCTGGGCCCAGAACAGGTCCTGCGCGGCCGCGACGAGCCGCTCGCGGGCGTCGGTCGTCGTCATGCGACCCACCGTACCTACCTCTAGGTATGGTGTCGAGCCGCCGCCCGCGGACCACCACGCGTCACACGCCGCAGCCCCCCTCGGTCGGGACGGTATGAGAGTGCAGTCGTACGGTGGGTCGGTGACGGTGCAGCAACGGGTGCTGGTGGTCGCGGTCCTCGCGTCGTTCGTGTCGTTCCTGGACGGCTCGGTGGTCAACGTCGCGCTGCCCGCGATCTCCGCCGAGCTGACGACCGGGCCGGTCACGGGCCTCGCCTTGCAGCAGTGGGTCGTCGACGCCTACATGATCACGCTCGGCGCCCTCATCCTCCTGGCAGGCTCGCTGTCCGACGTGCACGGTCGGCGCCGGATCATGGCGATCGGCCTCGTCGGCTTCGCGGCGACGTCGGTCGCGTGCGCGCTCGCACCCGACGGGCTGTTCCTCGTCGTCGCGCGCGGGCTTCAGGGCGTCGCGGGCGCGCTGCTCGTGCCGAGCTCGCTCGCCATGATCATCTCGACGTTCGACGGCGAGCGGCAGTCGCGCGCCATCGGCTCCTGGACCGCGTGGACCAGCACCGCGTCGCTCGTGGGGCCGCTGCTCGGCGGGATCCTCATCGACACCATCTCGTGGCGCTGGGTGTTCTGGATCAACGTGCTCCCCGTCGCGGTGACGCTGTGGCTGCTGCGCGGGGTGCCGCGGTCGGCGGCGGAGGAGCCGGGCGCCGGGACGACCCGCCGCATCGACGTCGCCGGGGCGACGCTCGCCGCCGTCGGGCTCGCCGGGACGGTGTTCGCGCTCATCGAGCAGGGCCGGTTCGGCTGGGCGAGCCCGGTCGTGTGGGGGCCCTGCCTCGTCGGCGTGGCGTGCCTCGTCGTGTTCGTGTGGTGGGAGCGGCGCGCGCCCGACCCCATGCTCCCGCCACGGCTCTTCCGGGTGCGCAACTTCGCGTGGGGCAACCTCGCGACCGCCGCGATCTACGGTGCGCTCTACTTCGGCGGGTTCGTCGTCACGCTGTTCCTCCAGCAGGTCGGCGGGTACAGCGCCACCGCCGCCGGGCTCGCGCAGCTCCCCGTGACCCTCGTGCTCCTCGCGCTGTCCACGCGGTTCGGGGCGCTCGCGGGCCGGTACGGCCCGCGCCTGTTCATGACGGTCGGGCCGATCATCGGGGGCGCGGGCTACCTGCTGCTCCTCACCACGACCGACGACGCCGTCTACGTCACCCAGGTCCTCCCGGGCCTCCTGCTCTTCGGCCTCGGCCTCGCGATGACGGTGGCGCCGCTGACGTCCGCGATCCTCGGCTCGATCCCCGCGTCAGACGCCGGCATCGGCTCGGCGGTGAACAACGCCGTGTCGCGCGTGGCGGGGCTCGTCGTCATCGCGTTCGCGGGCGTGATCGTCGGCGGTGTGCTCGACCTCGACGGCTTCCACCGCTCGCTCGTCGTCACCGCCGCGCTGCTCGTCCTGGGCGGCGTGCTGAGCTGGGTCGGTATCCGCAACGAGAAGGTGCGCGCGACCGCGGACGCCGTGTCCGGGGACCGCTGAACGACCGCGCCCCCTACCGCACCGTCTGAAGGTCGTGCGTCGAGGTGTTGAGGCGGCGCGCGCCGTCGGGCACGTCGGGCGGGAACGCGACGACGATGTCCTCGATCCGCACGCCGAACCGTCCGGGCAGGTAGATGCCCGGCTCGACGGAGAAGCACATGCCGGGCTCGATCGGGCGGTCCTCGCCCTCGACCATGTACGGCGGCTCGTGGGTCGTCGTGCCGATGCCGTGCCCGGTGCGGTGCACGAAGTACTCGCCGTAGCCCGCGTCGGCGATGACGGCGCGTGCGGCGCGGTCGACGTCCTGGCACGTCGCGCCCGGGCGGACGGCGTCGACCCCGGCCTGCTGGGCGCGGCGCACGACGTCGTAGACCTCGCGCTGCTGTGCGGCGAGCGCGTCGTCGGTGCCGCCCTCGACGAGGACCGTACGCGTCGTGTCGGAGCCGTACCCGTCACGCAGCCCGCCGAAGTCGAGCACGACGAGGTCGCCCGGCTCGATGACGCGGTCGCCCGCGTCGTGGTGCGGGTCGGCGCCGTTCGGCCCGGCGCACACGAGCGTGAAGTCGACCTGCTCGTGCCCGTGCTCGCGCAGGAACCGGTCCAGGTCGGCAGCGACGTCCCGCTCCCGCCGGCCGGCGAACGCGACCTCGCGGATCTGGGCGAAGGCCGCGTCGGCGGCGGCACCCGCCGCGGCGAGGCGCTCGACCTCCTGCGCGTCCTTGACGGCGCGCAGGGTCGGGACGGCGTCGGTGAACGCGGTGAACCGCGCGTCCGGGAGCGCCCGCTGGAGCCCGAGCACGTGCAGCGCCCACGTGGAGTCCGAGACGGCGTAGGTGCCGGTCCCCTCGAGGAGCCGCGCCGCGGCGGCGTGCTCGTCGTCACCGTCGCGCCAGGTCACGACGTCGAGCCCGTCCGCGCCCGGGGCGGCGACCAGGTCGCCCCGCTCGAGCAGCGGCACGACGACGGACGCGCCACCCCCTGCTGCCGCCCCGTCCGCGGGGATCGAGAGCAGCGTGAGGCGCTCGGTGTCCGGCGGCGCGTAGCCGGTGAAGTAGGCGAGGTCGGGCCCGGGCGAGACGAGGAGCCCCGCCAGGCCGGCCTCGCGGGCGTGCGCGGCCGCGCGCTCCCGGCGGGCGGCGTAGACCTCGGGGCCGAACGCGGCCCCCGGACGTGCGGCGTCGGTGCTGCTCATGGTGACAGCGTGGCACCGCTCACCCGCGAGATCGACCCGAACGGCCCGACGTCGGCCCTCCGAGGGTCGATCTCGGACGTGCGGGTCGATCTCGCGGCGCGCAGGGGAGTGGCAGGGTGGGTGCATGACCGACGTGCGCAACCTTTTCACCGCCCTCGACGCGTTCGACGGGCACTGGCAGCCGCACCGTGTCGCGAGCCTCAACGACGAGGACGTCAAGGTGGTCAAGGTGCTCGGCGAGTTCGTCTGGCACGACCACCCCGAGACCGACGAGCTGTTCCTCGTGCTCGCGGGCGAGCTGACGATCGACCTGCGGGAGGACGGCGTCGAGCGGGCGGTCGTGCTGGGGCCGCACGACCTGTTCGTCGTGCCGCGCGGCGTCGAGCCGACCGCGGGCCGCCGTCGAGACGTCCGCGGTGCTCGTCGAGCGCCGGGGGACGGTGAACACGGGGGACGCGGGCGGCGACCTGACGTCGCCGCTGCGCGAGCTGCCGGACGCCTGACGACGGCGAGATCGACCCGAGCGTCCGAGATCGACCCTCGGTGGGCCGACCTCGGGACGCTCGGGTCGATCTCGCGCGGCTCAGACCCGGACGACGACCTTCCCGCGCACGTGGCCCGACTGGCTCGCGCGGTGGGCGTCGGCGGCGTCGGCGAGGTCGAACACCTCCGCGACCTCAGGACGCAGCAGGCCCTCGTCGCCGAGGCGCGCGAGCTCCGCGAGGTCCGCCGCGTCGGGGCGCACCCACACGTAGTGCCCGCCGAGCTCGTCGCGGGCGCGGGCGTCCGTGATCGAGGCGACCGTGCCGCCGTCGCGCAGGACCTGGGGCACCGAGTCGAGCGCGTCGCCGCCCACGTAGTCGAGGACGACCTCGACGCCCTCCGGCGCGAGCGCCCGGACGCGGTCCGCGAGCCCGTCGCCGTACGTGACCGGCTCGGCGCCGAGCGAGCGGAGGAAGTCGTGGTTGCGCTCCGACGCCGTGCCGATCACGCGTGCGCCGAGGGCCCGCGCGATCTGGACGGCGAACGACCCCACGCCGCCGGCCGCGGCGTGCACGAGCACCGTCTGCCCCTCGGCGACGCCTGCGCGCCGGATCGTCTGGTACGCCGTCAGACCCGCGAGCGGCACCGCGGCCGCCTCCTCGAACGACCACGCGGCGGGCTTGCGCGCGAGCGTGCGCACCGGCGCCGCGACGAGCTCCGCGAACGTCCCGCCCGAGACCTCGCCGCCGATCACGTCCTTGCGCACGTAGCCGTACACCTCGTCGCCCACCTGGAGCTCGGGGGTGTCCAGCCCGACGCGCTCGACGACGCCCGCGACGTCCCACCCGGGGACGACGGGGAAGGCCACGTCCATGATCTGGTCGAGGTAGCCCTCGCGGACCTTCCAGTCCACCGGGTTGACGCTCGCGGCGCGCACACGCACGAGCACGGAGTCGGGCCCGACCTTGGGGGTCGGGAGGTCGGTCGTCTCGAGGACGTCGGGGCCGCCGTAGCGGGAGTAGGTGATGGCTCGCATGACGGCGGCAACGGCACGCGCGCCCGCTCGATTCCCGGTCTGCCGGGGGAGAGGCGCGGGTCACACCGGTGCGCACGCCCGTCGCGTCGTCCCTCAGGGCGGTCAGCCCTCGAACGCCGTCGGGTCCATGAAGAGGACCTCCCACTGGTGGCCGTCGAGGTCGGCGAAGCTCCGCGAGTACATGAACCCGCCCTCCTCCTGCGGGTCCTTGACCGCGGTGGCGCCGGCGGCGAACGCCGCGTCGGCGAGCCGGTCGACCTCGGCCCGGCTGTCGACGCTCAGCGCGTTGATGACCTCGGTCGTCGCGGTCGCGTCGGCGACGGACTTGTTCGTGAACTGCTTCGCGAACTCCTCGGTGAGGAGCATGACGTAGATCGTGTCGCTGATGACGATCGAGGAGGCGTTCTCGTCCGTGAACTGCTCGTTCACCGAGTACCCGAGCGCCGTGTAGAACGCCTTGGAGGCGTCGAGGTCCTTGACGGGCAGGTTGACGAAGATCTGCGTGCTCATGAGTGCGCCTCCGGCATCGTGGGCGGTTCGCCCGGTACGTGGTGTCGTGGGGGTAGACGACCGGTCCCTCATGAACTCATCGCCCGGCCGCGCACGAGTCGCGGCCGGGCGACGGAGCGCCGCGGCGCCTCAGGCGAGCACGTCGCCGTCGCGCGCGACGACCCGGCCGGCCGCGACGACGAGCGCGCGGCGCGGGGCGCGCACGACGGCGTCGGGCACGTTCTCGGCGTCGACGAGCACGACGTCCGCGGGGGCCCCGACGACGAGGTCGTGCACGTCGCGGCCGACGAAGCGCGCGGCGTCGGACGTCGCGATGCGCGCCGCGGTGGCGAGCTCCTCGTCGTACCGGAAGCGCGACAGGCGCGCGAGCTGCGTCGTGAGGGCGAGGAGGTCCCCGGTCCCGTACGGGGACCACAGGTCGCGGATCCCGTCCGTGCCGAGCCCGACGGCGACGCCCGCGGCACGCAGCGCGTGCACGGGCAGGGGCGCGGCGCCGATCGGCGCGACGGTCGTCATGGTGATGCCGGCCTCGCCCATCGCGGCGACGAGGTCCGCCTGGCGCGACGCCGGGACGTCGCCGACCGCGAAGCCGTGCGCGACGTTGACCTTGCCCTGGAGCCCCGCGCGCAGCGTGCGGTCGATCATGAGCTCGACCTGGAACGCGCCGAGGTCGCCGCCGTCGTGCAGGTGCACGTCGATGCCGACGCCGCGGCGCTCCGCGATCGCGAAGAGCCCGTCGAGCTGGCCGACCGGGTCGCGGTCGATCGACGCGGGGTCGAGCCCACCGATGTGCTCGGCCCCCGCGGCCGCGGCCGCGTCGAGCAGGTCCAGCACCCCGGGACGGCGCAGCACGCCGTCCTGCGGGAACGCGACGATCTCGGCGTGCACGGCGCCGCCGAGCGCCGCGAGCGCCTCGCGCACGACCTCGATGCCGCGCAGGCCCAGGCCGAGGTCGACGTCCACGTGGGTGCGGATCGCCGTCGTGCCGTGGCGCACGAACTCGCGCAGCACGGCGAGGGTGACGTCGACGCCGGGGATGCCGAGCTCGTCGCGGTGCGCGCGCTCGTGCGCGATGCGGCCCTGCGTCGTCGCCTCGCCCCCGTAGCTGACCCACGGCTTGCCCCACCAGCTCTTGTCCACGTGCGCGTGGGCGTTGACGAGACCGGGCAGCGCGAGCAGGCCGCGGCCGTCGACGACGCCGGCCGCGCCACCCGTCGGCGAGCCGGCCGGCGTGCCCGACGGCGCCGCGACGGCGGGGTCGTGCGGCGTCACCGCGGCGATGCGCCCGTCGGCGACGTGCAGGTCGACCCGCTCGCCGCCCCAGGGGCGGACGTCGCGCAGGACGGTGACGGTCTCGGGGGCGTTCGGGCTGGTCATGCGGCGGGTCCTTCCGGGAGCGGGACGACGACCTGGGGCCGTCCGGGGATCTGGATCTCGTACGTGGCGAGGGTGTCGAGGTCGACGACGGTCGCGCCGTCCCACGCCTCGGCCTGCGTGTAGCCGCCGGCGAGCACCGCGCTCAGGCCTCCGGTCGCGGGGTCGGTCCACGTGGTCGCGGTCTCGTGCCGGCGCGTCAGCGGCGCGACCTGCTCGGCCCCGGTCGCGGGGTCGAGCACCGTCACGTTCGGTCCGCCCGCGGCGTTGCCGAACGGGCCGTTGCCCACGACGACGACGCGACCGTCGGGAGTGCGCGCGACGCCGTGCTGGTGGCTGTCCGCCGCGGAGGGCACGCTCGTCGCCGTGCCGGTGGCCGGGTCGAGGCGGACCAGCACGCGGCCCTGGTAGGGGAGCAGGAGGGAGCCGTCGTCGTCGAGCACGGCGTAGTGCGGCTTCTCGAACGACGCGAGCCCGCCCTCGGTGCCGAACGGCGCGACCTCGATGCGCCGCGCCTCGAACGTCGTGGTGTCGACGACGTGCACGGAGAACTCGTCGTGGTCGACGGTGTAGACCTCGCTGCCGTCGGCCGCGACGAGCACGTCGAACGGACGCAGGCCCACGGGCGTGCTCGCGAGCACCTCGCGCGACGCGACGTCGATCGTCTCGAGCGTCGACGAGTCGCCGCGGTGGACGGCCACGTAGACGCGGGTGCCGTCGGGCGACACCGCGATGCCCATGCCGCCGCGGCGGTACTCGCCGAACCCGACCCGGGCGGGCGTGTCCCGGTAGGGGATCAGGTCGACGCGCTCGCGCGTGGCGAGGTCGACGACCGCGACCCCCTGCGCCGTCGAGACGTACGCGCGCATCGTCGGGGCGTGCACGGCGACGCCCCACGGCGCTGCCCCGACCTCGATGCGGTCGACGACGGCGCTGCCCTCGCGGATCGTCGGGTCGACGACGGCGAGCCCGTCGGACTCCGCCTCGGTCGCGAGCAGGTAGCGCGCGGGCGCCTCCACCGGCTCCTCGGGGGCCGCGGGCACGGTGGTCGGGGCCGGTTCGGGTTCCGTGGCTGAAGGCGGCGCGACGTCCGGAGCTGGAGCGGACGGGGCAGGGTCGCCCGCGGCGCCGGGTGAGCAGGCGGCGAGCAATGCGACCACAGCGGCCGTCGCCCATGCCGCGACGACGTGCCGGGTGCGGCGCGTGCGGCGCCTCAGGGGCACGGCGCCACCTGGAGAGGAGAGGGGAGCCATCCCAAAATGGTATACCAACGTCCCTGATCGTCCTCTCGACCCCGAAGTGGCTCCGCGCCCCGGCGCGTGCCCACCGTGTTGGTCGAGAGCCTCTGTCCGAGGCCCAGGGAATCACGAGCTCGCGCCCACAGAAGATGGCGCACCCTTGACGTCGTCGTCGGGGCCGGACCGGGTGGGCTGCCGTGATCTGGTCTCAGCGGGCGGCGTCCCCCGACCAGCCGCAGCGCACGGTTGGTTCGTGCCAGCGACGTCGATCTCCCGGGGCGCGGAGTGCTGGGTGTGCGTTACGCGGGACCGGCCCCGCGGACCGGTGCGCAGACGATCAACCAGGACGTGTAGTGCTCGACCACGCGCCCCCCGAGGTCCGCCACGGCGGCCGCGACCTCGTCGACCTCGCCCCGCGTCCAGTCGCTGAACGTGCTGAAGAGTCGGTGCGCCTGCTCTGCGTCCAGCGTGACGCTCCAGCGGTACTCGCCGACGTCCTCGACGCTGAACAGCCCAGAGGCGGTCAGCAGCGCTGTGGTCGCGCCGAGGTCCTCCGGGTCCCCGGCGCGAGGCGGCCGGCTCCGCCGCGCGACGATCTGCGCGACCCGGTCACGGAACGGGGTGTGCACCGCCGTGGGATCGCCGAAGACGTGCCGCCAGACGAGGAACCGCCCCTCTGGCACCAGAGCCCGGTGGAGCCGGGGCAGGAGTACGTCGAGGTCCATCCAGTGGATCGAGGTCGCCGCGACCGCCAGGTCGAACGCGGCTCGGCCGAGCTCGGCCTCCTCGGCGCGGCCGACGACCACCTCAGCCGTCGGGTACCGGGCCGCGAGCACGGTGGCCAGCCGCGTGCCCGGTTCGACGGCGACCACGTCGACTCCCTGCGCGAGCAGCGGCCCGGTCGCTTCCCCGGTGCCCGCGCCGAGGTCGACCGCTCGTCGGCCCGGCGCGGCCAATCCTGTCCGACGCACCCGATCCCAGAGCTCGGCCGGATACGGCGGACGCGCGGACCCGTACGCGTCTGCGAGCGTGTTGAAGTGCATCGGGTCTGCCATGGCTCGACCATAGGACCGCGGTGGCGGCGCGAGCGGGACGGCTGACAGTGGTCCGGTGACCGTCGAGGACGGGAGGGTACGTCGGTCGGGCGCCGACTACGCGCCGTCGCCGGCCGGCACCTCTGCGGCCCGGGGCTCCAGCACGACGACCGCCGTCTCGGTCGGGCGGCGCGCGGCGAAACCGTCCAGCGCGTGGTCGAACGTGCGCCACCGCTCCCAGAGCCGGGCGCGCTCTGCTCCCTGGGCCGCCCGGCCGTGCACGGCACGCGTCTCGCCGTGCAGCTCGACGGTCGTGTCGGGGTGCGCCTGGAGGTTGAGCCACCACGCGGGCTCGGGCGCGGCCCAGCCGTTCATCGCGAGCGTGACGAGGTTCGGGCCGTCCTCGAAGTACCCGACGATCACGTCGTGCTCGCGGCCGGTGCGTCGCCCGACCGTGCGGAGCAGGAGCGTCCCCCACTTCTCGGGCTGCGGGCGCCACAGGCCGCGCCGGTGCCCGGTGACCCGGTAGTAGGCGCGGTGCACGACCCAGGCCGTGCGGACGAACCAGCGCGGCGGGAGTCGCGGCGGACGCTCGGGGGCGGGAGGTGCGGAGGAGGTGTCGGTCATGGTCACCGTCCTGCGTCGGAGGGAAGCCGAGGAACCTCGACGCAGCAACGGTCCCGCGGGCCGGGGGGCGCGTCAACGGTCCGTCACCGGTCGAGCGTCGCGGGCTCCTCGCGCACGACGTCGGACGGCGACTTGTCGCGCCGCCACCCCTTCCACACGGGGTGCCGCAGCTTGCCGAACGGGATGTCGTCGCCCTCGCCCTCGCCGGGCCCCGTCCACTCGGCGTAGACGACCTCGGCGACCCGACGCGGCGACACCCAGCGCGCGTCCCGCGCGTCCTCGCGGGGCACTCCTGTCGCGGGAGACGTCGTGCGCTCGATCCGGCCGAGCTCGGCGACGAGGTCGCGTCGTTCCGCGTCCGTGAAGCCCGACCCGACGCGGCCCACGTAGACCAGCCGGTCGCCGTCGGGCACGGCGAGCAGCAGCGACCCGACGAGGTGCGCCCGGTCGCCGTGCCCCGGCCGCCACCCCACGACGACGACCTCCTGCGACTGCGCGTGCTTGAGCTTGAGCCACAGCGCCGAGCGGCGGCCGGACGAGTAGGTGCCGTCGCGCCGCTTGGCGACGACGCCCTCCAGGCCGAGCCGCCTCGACGTCTCCATCGCCGCGTCGAGGTCGCCGTCGAACGCGGGTGGCACGTGGACCGGTGCGCGCGCGTCGCCCAGCACGTCCTCGAGCACCTCGCGCCGCTCGTCGTACGGGCGCTTGGCGAGCGACCGGCCCCCGGTCTCCAGGAGGTCGAACAGCATGAGGTCGACCGTGACCTTGCGCCGGGCCGCCGCGACGTCCCCCGGCTTGGCGATGTTCGCGCGCTGCTGGAGGCGCCGGAAGCTCGGCCGCCCTCGCGCGTCGAGCGCGACGATCTCGCCGTCCAGCACGACCGGCAGCGCCTCAGCCGGGACCTGCTCGGCGAGAGCCTGGAGCTCCGGGTACGTCACCGTCATGTCCTTGCCCGAGCGGCTCACGAGCCGCACCTGCCCGTGCGACACGTGCGCGAGCGTCCGGAACCCGTCCCACTTCATCTCGAACGCCCAGCCGTCGTCGTCGTGCAGGTCGCCTGCCGACGCGGGCGACGCGAGCATGGGTCGCCAGTCCGTCCGGGCCGGCGTTGGCTCGGCGTGGTCGTGGTCGTGGTCGGGTTGGGTGGCGGGTGGGGCGCTCGCGCCGGGTCTACCATCCACGCCTCGTTCCTCGGCGCTCCCGCCAGGCCCGCCACGACCCGGCGCGAGCGCCCCACCCGCCTTCTTCGTCTCGCCCTGGTCGCGGCCTCCCGCGGACGCCGCCCCCGAGGTGCCGCCGCGCGGGGCCATGAGGTGGATGAGCCAGTTGTCCTCGTCGCGGCCGTCGCGGCCGCCCGTGTGGATGAGCGCGAGGCGGCGCGTGCCGTGCTGCTCGCCGTGGAGGGTGACGATGACCTCCGTGCCGTCCCGCCACTTCTCCAGCTCGTACGTGCCGGCGTCCCAGATGGTCACCTCGCCCGCGCCGTACTCGCCCTTCGGGATCGTTCCCTCGAACGCCCCGTACGCGAGCGGGTGGTCCTCCGTCTGGACGGCGAGGTGGTTCTTCTTCGGGTCGGTCGGCTCGCCGCGGGGCAGCGCCCAGCTCACGAGGACGCCGTCGTGCTCGAGCCGGAAGTCCCAGTGCAGGCGCCTGGCGTGGTGCTCCTGGATGACGAAGCTGTTGCCCTCGCTCGCCGGTGGTGCCTCGTCCGGGACGGGCTCGGGCGTCCGCGCGGCGTCGCGCATCGAGCGGTAGCGGTGCAGGCGGTCGGGTCGATCGTCGTCCCCGGACCCGGAGGCGTCCGCGCCGGCGTCGCCCGACGTCGCAGCGCCCTTGCGCTCGAACGTCGCCATGCGCTCGGGCGTGGGCTCGAGCGCGGCGAGGTGGCCCAGGGTGAGCGCGGCGAGGGGGTCGCCGATCGTCCGCACGCGCTCGACGACCTCGTCGGCGTCGAGGTGGCGGAGACCCGGGTCGTCGAGCTCCTCCCACGTGCGGGGGGCGGCGACGGTCGGGTGCTCGCGCCCCCGCAGGGAGTACGGTGCGATCGTCGTCTTGTTGCCGTTGTTCTGGCTCCAGTCGACGAGCACCTTGCCGCCGCGCAGCGACTTCTTCATGTCGCTCACGACGAGGTCGGGGTGCTCGGCCTCGAGGTAGCGCGCGAGCTCGTGCGCGACGTCGGACACGGCCGCGGCGTCCTGCTTGCCGTCGAGCGCGGCGTACAGGTGGATGCCCTTGGAGCCGCTCGTCACGGGCTGGGGGTCGAGCCCCATGCCCTGGAGGATCGTCCGGGCCAGGCGTGCGACCTCCGCGCACTCGGGCAGCCCGGCCCCCGGGCCGGGGTCGAGGTCGAGGACGAGCCGGTCGGGGTTGAGGTGGACCCCGGTGCGGCCGAACTGCCACTGCGGCACGTGCAGCTCGAGCGACGCCGTCTGGCCGAGCCACGTGAGCGTCGCCAGGTCGTCCACGAGCACGTAGTCGTTCGCGCTGCTCTTGTGCTGGATGCGGCGCGTGCGGACCCACGACGGCACGCCCTGGCCCGCGTTCTTCTGGAAGAAGACCTGGCCCTCGACGCCGTCGGGCCAGCGCTTGCGCGTCGCGGGCCGGTGGGCGCAGTGGGGGAGCATGACGTCGGCGACGGCCGCGAGGTAGGCGAGGACGTCCGCCTTGGTCGTCCCGGTGGCGGGGTAGAGGACCTTGTCGAGGTTCGTGAGCCGCAGGCGGTGGCCACCGACGTTCACCGTCTCGCCCGCGCCGCGGCTCGATGTGGTGGCCATGGGCCCATCGTGGCGCGCACGGGGCGGCGCCGCCCGCGGGGCGGGACCGGACGAGGGACCAAGGGCCCTGTCCGCGGGCCGTCGCGGGAACTTCCCGGCGTCCCCGACCGTGCACACTGGAGGAGGCGGTCCGACCATCCGGGGAGACCGCCGGACGAGGCCGCACCGAGAGGACCACCGTGACGCACCTGACGACCGACGACGTCCCGCCCTCCGGGGAGATCCGTCCGCGGGTGCGCGAGTTCCGCCGGCTGATGATGACGTACAAGTTCGGCATCGACGAGGTGATGACCAAGATCACCGTCCTGCGCGACGAGTTCCGGCACATCCACGACTACAACCCCATCGAGCACCTCGGCTCGCGCCTGAAGTCGATCGACTCGATCTTCGCCAAGGCGCAGCGCAAGGGGATCCCGCTCACCCCGGAGGGCGTGCAGGAGAACATGTTCGACGTCGCGGGCGTGCGCGTGACGTGCAGCTTCGTCTCCGACATCTACCGCGTGCGCGACATGCTCGTCGGCCAGCGCGACCTCACCGTGCTCGAGGAGCGCGACTACATCGCGCACCCCAAGGGCAACGGCTACAAGAGCCTGCACCTCATCGTGAAGGTACCGGTCTTCCTCTCGGACCGGGTCGAGGACGTCGTCGTGGAGATCCAGCTCCGCACCATCGCCATGGACTTCTGGGCGAGCCTCGAGCACAAGATCTATTACAAGTACCAGCGCGACGTGCCCCAGCACCTCACCGACGCCCTCAAGCTCGCGGCCGACGTCGCGGCGACCCTCGACACGACGATGGAGCGCATCCACGACGAGGTCCGCGAGCTGGACGGCGAGGCCGAGCCCGTCGAGACCGCGGACGCGCTCGTGTCGCCGCGCGAGATGGTCGAGAACTTCATGAGAACGGTGCAGGTCGCCGACGAGGCCTTCCACGAGCGTCGCCACGACGGCTGACGCCGCCCGCCCGAGGGGCGAGCGGCGACCGCCGGCGGCGGGGCCAGATCAGGTCCAGCGGAACCAGCGCGCCGCGCCGGCGGCGCCCACCGCGACCGCGACGCCGAGCGCGACGAGGTGCGCGGCCGCCACGGGCTGCCCCGCCCACGCGTCGCCGAGCGCCTGCACCGCGGCGCCGAAGGGGAGCAGCTCCCCGACGCGCGCGACCGGCTCGGGAAGGTTCGACACGTCGCCGAACATGCCCCCGGTCGCCCCGAACGCGAAGAACGCGACGAGACCGAGCGCGAGCGCGGCGTTCGGGGTCGGCGCGACGGCGGCCACGAGCATCCCGACCGCGTACATCGCCGCCGACGCCAGGGCGAGCACGCAGAGCGCGACCCCGGGGGACGCCGGGAGCCGCGCGTCGAACGCGACCGTCGCGACGACGAGGGCGAGCGCGACACCCCCCGCGGTCTGGGCGACGCTCACCACGACCTGCGCGACGAGCACCATCGCGGGCGACGCGGGCGTGACGGACAGGCGCTTGAGGACGCCGGACCGCCGGTAAAAGGCGAGGAAGCTCGGCATGTTGATGACGCCGATGATGCCGACGACGATCGCGAGCACGACCGGGATCACGAAGACGTCGAACGCCGTCCTTCCCCCCGAGCCCGGGAGGACCATCGTCGTGGCGTCGCTGACGCCGTACATGACGAGGATCAGCACGGGCATGCCGAACGGCATGACGAGCCCGGCGGTGTCGCGCGCGACCATCCGCGCCTCGGCGCCGACCAGGGCGGCCCACGCGCGCGGCCCGGGCCTGCTCGGCGCGCGCCGCCCGGACGGCGTCGTGACGGCGGGGACGGTGGTGGTCATGCGGCCTCCTCGGTCGGGGCGGTCGTCGCGCGGGGCCCGCCCGACGGGTCGTCGGTGAGCGGGCGTCCCGTCAGCGCGAGGAACGCGTCGTCGAGCGTCGCGCGCTCGAGCCGGGTCTCCGTCGCGACGACGCCGGCCCGCACGAGC
This sequence comes from Cellulosimicrobium sp. I38E, assembly GCF_001647255.1. Lineage (NCBI taxonomy): Bacteria > Bacillati > Actinomycetota > Actinomycetes > Micrococcales > Promicromonosporaceae > Cellulosimicrobium > Cellulosimicrobium sp. I38E. The sequence goes on along the minus strand of NZ_LUAZ01000072.1, from coordinate 96,752 downwards.
GCGGTGCTCACCTCCTGGAGCAGGTCACCGTGCCCGGTCACCACGACCTGGTCGCCGCGGACCGCGACGTCCTCCACGCCGGGGACGCGGTCCAGGAGCACCGGCGGGAGCGGCTGCGCGACGCGGAAGCGCACGCGCTGGTCGAGCCCGGCGCACGCGACCAACCCGGCCGGGGTGTCGTGCGCGACGACGCGACCGCTCTCGAGGAGCGTCACGCGGTCGCACAGCCGCTCGACCTCCTCCATGAGGTGCGAGACGAGGAGCACGGTCGCGCCGCCGTCGCGCAGGTCCTCGACGACGCCCCACACCTGGCGGCGCGCCTGCGGGTCGAGCCCGGTCGTGAGCTCGTCGAGGATCACGACGCGAGGGTCCCCGACGAGCGCGAGCACGATCGCGACGCGCTGCTGCTGGCCCCCCGAGAGCCGCTCGTAGCGCACGTCGCGCTGCTCCTCGAGACCCAGGGTCGCGACGAGCTCGTCGGGGTCGCGGCCCGCGCCGTAGAACGTGCGGTAGAGGTGCGCGAGCTCGCGCACCGTCAGCGCGCCGTGCAGGAACCCCGACTGGAGCTGCACCCCCAGCACCTGGCGCACCGCGGCGCGGTCCGTGAACGGGTCGAGGCCGAGCACGCGCACGGACCCGTGGTCGGGGCGGCGCACGCCCGCGACTATCTCGACCGTGGTCGTCTTGCCCGCCCCGTTGGGGCCGAGGATGCCCAGGACCTCGCCCTCGACGGCGACGAGGCCGACGTCGTCCACCGCCGTCGTCGACCCGCCCTTGCGGCGGTAGCGCTTCGTGAGGTTCCGTGCGTCGACGGCGTCCATGTCGTCCTCCTGCTCGTCCGGGGGAGCCGGTCCGGGCGGTCCCGGCCCGGTGCTCCCTCGACGCTAGGGATCGGGGTGACCGGCCCGCGCGTGCCGGTCGTCACCGACCGCGCCCATGACTTCCGGCACGTCGCGCGCGGCCGGCGGGTCCGTAGGGTGGAGGGATGCGACGGACCGACCCGGAGGTGTGGGCGGGCGTCGCGATGCTCGTCGTCATCCTCGGCATCGGGGCGCTCGTCCCGATCGCCGCGCCCGGCGCCCTGACGGTCCCCGTCGTGGCCTGGCTCGCGGTGTTCGCGGCGTTCGTCCTGGTCACCGTGGGTATCGTCCTCGGGTCCGGGTACGCGACGCCCCGCGCGCACACGCTGCTCGGCGCGCAGGTCGTGCTCGTCGCGACGCTCGTGCTCACGGCCCCCGGCGCGGGCTGGCTCCCGATCCTGCTCGTCGTCGTCGCGGCGCTGAGCGTGTACGTCGTCCCGGTGCCCGTCGTGGCCGTCGTCGTCGCCGTGAACGTCGTCGTCGTGGGGGTCGCGTCCGGCCTGCGCGGCTCCGTCACCGACGCCCTGCTCACCGCGACGATCTACCTGCTGCTCCAGGTCGCGAGCGTCGGCTCGACCCTCGCGCTCCAGCGCGAGCGGCGCATGCGCGAGCAGCTCGCCGTCGCGCACGTCGAGCTGCGGGCCGCGGCCGTGCTGCGGGACGAGTCGACGCGCTCCGAGGAGCGCCTGCGGATCGCGCGCGAGCTGCACGACGTGCTCGGCCACCAGCTCACCGTGCTCGCGCTCGAGCTCGAGACGGCGAGCCACCAGGACGGCGAGCGGGCCCGCGAGCACGTGGTGCGGGCCAAGGACGTCGCGCGCGAGCTGCTCGGCGACGTGCGCGCGACCGTCGGCGAGCTGCGGCGGCAGGCCCCGAGCCTGGAGGAGTCGCTCGGCTCGCTCGTCGAGCGGGTGACCGTGCCGCGCGTGCGGATCGCCGTCGACGACGACGTCACGGTCGACGAGGAGCAGACGGTCGTGCTCGTGCGCGTGGTCCAGGAGGCGCTGACCAACGCGATCCGGCACGCCGAGGCCACCGTGCTCGACGTCGCCGTCACCGCCGAGGAGGGCCGGGTGCGGCTCGTCGCGCAGGACGACGGGTGGGGCGCCGCCCGCGTGGAGCCGGGCAACGGCCTGCGGGGGATCGAGGAACGGGTCCGGGCCGCCGGCGGCACCGTCCGCCTCGACGGGCGGAGCGGGTTCCGGGTCGAGGTCGAGCTCGCCCCCGAGCACAGGGCTGCCCTCACCGAGCCCCGCCGCGCCGGGGGAGACGCTCGAGCGATCCCGCGGGGCACCGCCCCCGTGCGGCCGACGGTGCCGGGCGCATGAGCGACGCCGCGGTGCGCGTCCTGCTCGTCGACGACCAGACCCTCGTGCGGCAGGGGATCCGCAGCCTCCTCGAGCTCGCGCCCGACGTCGACGTCGTCGCCGAGGCCGAGGACGGGATGGCGGCGCTCGCGGCCGTGCGCGAGCACGAGCCCGACGTCGTGCTGCTCGACCTGCGGATGCCGCGCCACGACGGGATCTGGGCGCTCGAGGCGATGAGCGAGAGCGGGTACGACGTCCCCGTGCTCGTGCTCACGACCTTCGACGACGACGCGCTCGTGTTCCGCGCCCTGCGGGCGGGAGCCCGGGGGTACCTGCTCAAGGACGTGACGCTCGAGCAGCTCACCGGCGCGGTCCGCACGCTCGCCTCCGGCGGCACGCTCGTGCAGCCGTCGATCACCGACCGCCTCCTGCGGGCGGTGCGGGCCGGGACGGTCCCCGCCGACGACCTGGACGACGGGGTCGGTCCGGTGCAGGAGCTGACCGAGCGTGAGCTCGAGGTGCTCCGCCTCGTCGCGGCGGGGTTCTCCAACCGCGAGATCGCGCACGCGCTCTTCCTGGCCGAGGGGACGGTGAAGAACCACGTGTCGACCGTGCTGCTCAAGCTGGGGACGCGCGACCGCACGCGGGCCGTCCTGCGTGCGCTGCACGTCGGCCTGCTCGGCTGACGCCCGTCAGAGCAGGGTCTCGACGCCGATCGTCACCCGGTCGCCGACGTCGACGCCCTCGGCGCGGCGGACCGCGGCCTTGATGGGGACGACGAACGTCTTGCGCTGCGCGTCGGGGAACACCGACGTCGACCAGCGCTGCGCGCCGAGTGTCACCTCGACCTTGACCGAACCGAACCCCGCGGGCGGCAGCGGGAGCTCCGCGATCTCGTCGCTCACGTCCTCCGGCAGCGCGGCGAACACCCAGCTGTCGGTGCGCGCCTCCCACCGCCACAGCTCTGCCTCGAACTCGAACCTCGTCCCCGCCACCCGACCATGGTGCCGCGGGCCACCCACACGCGCGGCGTCGTCGGGCCGCCCGCGGGCGTCGCCCGCACGCGAACCAGCGCCGCCAGCCCTCGCGGGCAGGCGCGCGGGGCGCCACCATGGACGGATGAGGGCCATCTGGAAGGGCGCCATCACGTTCGGCCTCGTCAACGTCCCCGTCAAGGTCTACTCCGCGACGGAGGACCACGACGTGCCGCTGCACCAGGTCCACGACAAGGACGGCGGGCGCATCCGCTACCGGCGCGTGTGCGAGATCGACGGCGAGGTCGTGCCCTACGAGCACATCGACAAGGCGTACGACGACGGCGAGCGCACCGTCGTGCTCACGAGCGAGGACTTCGCCGCGCTCCCCGCCGAGCGCAGCCGCGAGATCGAGGTCGTCGAGTTCGTCCCGAGCGAGCAGATCGACCCGCTGCTGCTCGACCGCAGCTACTACCTGGAGCCCGACTCCAAGTCCAACAAGGCGTACGTGCTCATGCGGCGCACGCTCGAGGAGACCGACCGCACGGCGATCGTGAAGTTCGCGCTGCGCCAGCGCACCCGGCTCGCCGCGATGCGCGTGCGCGACGACGTGCTCGTGCTCCAGACGCTGCTCTGGGCGGACGAGGTGCGCGAGGCCGCGTTCCCCTCGCTCGACGACGAGGCGAAGGTGACCGACAAGGAGCTCGCCATGTCGGCGCAGCTCGTCGCGAGCTTCGAGGCCGACTTCACGCCCGAGGAGTACGAGGACGACTACCAGGCGCAGCTCCGCCAGCTCATCGAGGCCAAGCTCGAGCAGGGCGACGCGCTCGACACCGCGGAGACCTTCGGCGAGCAGCCGGAGGAGGGCGAGGGCGCCGAGGTCATCGACCTCATGGAGGCCCTGCGCAAGTCCGTCGCGTCGTCGAAGAGCAGCCGAGCGAGCGGGTCGGGGTCGTCCGGCGAGTCGACGGCGAAGGGCGGCTCGGGCCGCAAGGCCGCCTCGTCGTCGGGCAAGAGCTCCTCGGGCTCCCGGGCGAAGAGCACGGGGACCAAGGACGAGGGGTCGAAGCCCGCCGCCAAGAAGACCTCGAGCCGCTCGTCGTCGAAGGAGAAGACGACGGCGAAGACGACGGCGAAGACGACGGCGAAGACGACGGCGAGGACGACGCGGAAGAAGGCGTCCGCGTAGGGTCGCGACCCTGCTCCCGGCGCCGCTCCGCGCCGTGCGATGAGTTCGGTGCCCGGCGCGCGTCGGAACGGTGAGGACGGTGGTCCGGCCGCCCGTGAGACCTGCGACGAACGGAGACGACGATGCGCGCGATCGTGCCGAGCCTGTGGTTCGACGGCAACCTCGAGGAGGCCATCACCTTCTACTCGAGCGTCTTCCCCGACGCGAAGGTCGGCGACGTGTTCCGCCAGCCCGACGGCACGGCGGTGTCGGCGGACTTCGAGCTCGCCGGGCACCGGTTCGCGGCCATCAACGGCGGCCCGCAGTTCCCGTTCACCGAGGCGGTGTCGTTCGTCGTCGAGTGCGAGTCGCAGGACGAGGTCGACGAGTACTGGGCCGCGCTCACCGACGGCGGCCAGGAGTCGCAGTGCGGCTGGCTCAAGGACCGGTTCGGGCTGTCGTGGCAGGTGGTCCCCGTGGAGTTCCTCGCGATGCTGCAGGACCCGGACCCCGCCCGCGTCCAGCGCGTCGTCGACGTGATGATGACGCAGGCCAAGCTCGACCTGGGACCGTTGCGGGCCGCCTACGACGGCTGACCCGACGCCAGGCAGCGGTGCAGCCGCACAGGTGATCTGCGGGGGATGTCCAGACCGTGCCCAGGTCTGGTTGAATGCGCTCGTCATCTCCGCCGACGGCCCGCGCCGTCCTCTCGTGAAGGACCACGACACCGAGTGAAGAAGCTCCTTGCCGGCACCGTGGGGACGGTGCTGGCCCTCGGCGGGCTGGGCGTCGCCACCGCGACCCCCGCAGCCGCCGCTACCCAGTTCGTGCAGCCGTCCTGCAACTCTCTCTACGTCAGCCTCGAGGACTACCCGGAGGGGACCTCCGTCGTCGTGGTCCTCGACGGGGAGACGGTCGAGAGCACGACGTTCGACACCTCGTACTTCTTCTGGCGCGACCTCGACTTCTCGACCCCGCACGACTGGAGCGTCGAGGTCGACGCCCCGGACGGTGCAGAGGGGGACCTTTCGGACGGCGGGACCACCACGCCGTGCGAGACCAACCCGAACACCTCCGCGTGGACGGACGCCTCCTGCGGGGAGATTGCTGCGAGCGTCACCGAGTACCCCGTCGGCTCGCGCGTCGTGACCACGGTCGACGGGACCGTTCGCGCCGACGACGTGTTCGACGGCTCCTACTGGAACCTGTGGTCGCTCGACTGGCGGTCGTCGCACGACTGGTCCGTCGTGCTCGACGCTTCCGACGACACGCTCGACCGGACGTGGTCGGGAACCACCGAACCCTGCCGGTTCGACCCCAGTCTGCGCGTCTACGTCAACGCCCAGTGCGACGCGTTGACGGTCTCCGTCGAGGGGTACCCGGTGGGCACGGCGGTCACGGTGCGCGCGGGGGACGACGTCGTCGGCGAGGGCGCGATCGACGAGAGCGGGTACTTCTGGGGCCAGTGGGCAATCGACGGCTCGTCGGCGACGTCGTGGACGGTCGAGATCGACGCTGCCGACGACGCGATCGACCGGGTCGAGACCGGGTCTTCCGACCCCTGCTGGGTGCCGCCGACCACGGTCGAGCCCGTGTCGCCCGAGGTGGTGACGGACTGCTCGGCCACGCCGGACGACGTCGTGCTGCCCGAGGACACCGAAGCGATCACGTACACGCGCACGCACGCCGGCATCGTCGCCACGGCGTCCCCGGGGTACGAGCTTCCCTTCTGGTTCGACCAGTGGCAGACGCACGGTGACGGCCAGCTCCGTCTCGGCTGGTACTCCGTCGTCCAGCCCCGCTGCGACCTGGAGAACGTCACGGTCGAGCCCGTCTGCCAGGACGGTGTGCCGTACGTGGACATCTCGGTGGCAGCTCCGGTGGGCGCCACGGACGACAACTCGACCTTCTACATCGAGTGGGAGGGCCCAGGAGGTCCGTACGAGGTCGTCTACGGCGATGCCGGATTCGGGCACCCGTGGACGACTCGGGTGCCATGGCCGGGCTTCATCACGAACGACGACGGGACCGTCTCGCCGACGAACGACCCGACGTGGAAGCTCGACGACATCGATCTGAGGCTCGGGGCCTCGGTCTGGGTCGACGGCACGTCGTACTCGCGTTACCACGATGCTGTCTGGGAAGACGCGCCGACGGCCGACCCCTGCGCCGACGACCCCGGGCCGCACTTCTCCGTCGACGTGAGCCAGCGCTGGATCGCGGGCAAGTTCTACCTCGCGGTGCGCGTGCTCAACGAGGGTGACAGCACCGCCGACGTGAGCGTCGTGACACCGTTCGGCCGCAAGCACTTCCCGCGCGTCGCGGCAGGGGCGAGCGCGTACCAGGCGTTCGCCGTGCGGACGACGGAGCCGGTCGAGGGCCAGGTGGACGTCTCCTTCACCGCCGACGTCGGTGGCGAGCCGGTGACGCGGGAGCGTGCCGTCCCGTTCTGGCTCGGCGGATAGCCACGAGCCGCACCCGAGAACCGGAGGCCCGGTGGCGCGTCGACAGACGTGCCGCCGGGCCTTCCGGTGTGCCGGGACGGTGCCGGGTCAGACTGTCGGCCCGCGCCGCAGCGCGACCAGCTCGCCGATGAGCTGGAGGAGGTCGTCGACGTCGTCGCCCGGGCGCGGGCCGCGGAAGGCGAGGTCCTCGCCCGCGGCGTCCGCGGCGTCGTCGGCCTCGGAGACGCCACCGGTGACGCGCCCGAGCACGTCGCTGCTCAGCGCGGCGTGCGCGTAGAGCCCGTCGCTGAGCAGGACGATCGCGCGCGCGACGACGGGGTCGTCGACCTCGTCGAGGACGGCGCGCGTCCAGGCGTCGTGCGCGCCGTCGAGCGCGGCGCGGGCGCGCGGGTACGACCCCTGTGCCAGGCGCGAGACGGCGAGGTAGACGAGCTCGAACTCGGTGTCGACGAGCGTCGAGGTGCGGATGAGGTAGTCGACGGCGCCCGCGGGCGCGGCACGCATCGTCTCGACGTCGGCGGCGGTCAGCTCGCGCAGGTGCTCGGTGAGGCCGTCGGCGAGCGCGTCCTTGGAGCCGAAGTGGTAGAGGAGCCCGCCCTTGGACACTCCGGCGCGCTCGGCGACGGCCTCGAGCGTGGCGGCGCGCTCGCCCTGCTCGACGAGGAGGGACGCGAACGCGCGCAGGACCTTGGCGCGGGCGGCGGGGGGCGGCGGCATGGTTCCGAGGGTAGTGGTGAGGGTGCGATGCACCGGCCGTCCCGATCGGGGGTGGCGCCCGCCGATGACCGACGACAGGGGAGAGGCGGCGGTGCGCAGCGTCACATCGTGCTCGGGATGACGGCGAGGCTTGAGATCGTTACTGTACCGTCTGGACGGTTTGGAAGTTCGGCGCCACCGCGCCGCCCCGACCGCCCGCAGAACGTGGAAGGACCTCTCGCCGTGACGACCCCCGTGACGACGACCTCGACGGCCGGCCGGACCGCGCCCGCCCAGCACGCGCCCGCGACGCGCGGACCCGCGCGCGGCGCCGCCGGTCGCTGGTTCGCGCTCGCCGTGCTCATGCTCCCGGTGCTGCTCGTGTCGATCGACAACACCGTGCTGAGCTTCGCGCTGCCCCAGATCTCCGAGTCGCTCCGCCCCAGCGGGACGCAGCTCCTGTGGATCATCGACATCTACCCGCTCGTGCTCGCCGGCCTGCTCGTGCCGATGGGCTCGTTCGCCGATCGCGTCGGCCGTCGTCGGCTGCTCCTCGTCGGCGCCGTCGGCTTCGCCGCCGTGTCGGTCGTCGCTGCCTATGCGCCGACGGCAGGGGCGCTCGTCGCGTCCCGCGCGGCGCTCGGCTTCTTCGGCGCGATGCTCATGCCGTCGACGCTCTCGATCCTGCGCAACGTCTTCGTCGACCGCGAGGAGCGCCGCCTCGCCATCGCGATCTGGGCGGCGGGGTTCGCCGCCGGGTCGGCGCTCGGCCCGATCGTCGGCGGGTTCCTGCTCGAGCACTTCTGGTGGGGCTCGGTGTTCCTCCTCGCCGTCCCGGTGCTCGTGCTGCTGCTCGCGCTCGCGCCGTTCTTCGTGCCCGAGTCGCGCGACCCCGCGCCGGGGCGCATCGACGTCCTGTCGATCGTGCTCGTCATGGCGACCATGACCCCCGTCGTGTACGGCATCAAGATGCTCGCCAAGTCCGGGGCGAGCACGCTCGCCGTCGGGAGCGTCGTCGTCGGGCTGGCCGCCGGGGCGCTCTTCGTGCGCCGCCAGCTCCGTCGTCCCGACCCGATGATCGACGTGCGGCTCTTCACCCACGGCGCCTTCAGCGGTGCGGTGCTCGTCAACCTGCTGTCCGTGTTCTCGCTCGTCGGGTTCCTGTTCTTCGTGTCCCAGGACGTGCAGCTCGTGCTCGGGCTCACGCCGATGCAAGCGGGCGTCGCGCTCCTGCCCGGCCTGCTCGTCATGATCGTGGCGGGCCTGGGCGTGGTGCGGGTCGTGCGCCGCGTGCGCCCGGCGCACGTCGTCGCCGTCGCGCTGCTCTTCTCCGCGACGGGGTACGCGATCGTCGCCGCGGGCGCGGGGCAGAGCACGCTCGCGCTGCTCATGGTCGCGTTCGTCGTGCTGTCGCTCGGCGTCGGCGCGGCCGAGACCGTGTCGAACGACCTCATCGTGTCGTCCGTCCCCGCCGCCAAGGCGGGCGCGGCGTCCGCGATCTCCGAGACCGCGTACGAGGTAGGTGCCGTGCTCGGCACCGCGGTCCTCGGGAGCATCCTCACGGCGTCGTACCACGCGAACGTCGTCGTCCCGGCGGGAGTGCCCGCGGCCGACGCCGTCGCCGCGGCCGAGACGCTCGGGGGCGCGACCCAGGTCGCCTCGACCCTGCCCGCCGGGCAGGCGCAGGCCCTGCTCGACTCCGCGCACGCCGCGTTCGGCAGCGGCGTGGGCACGACGTCGCTCATCGGCGTGGTGCTCATGCTCGTCGCCGCGGGCGTGGCGCTCGTCACGCTGCGGAACGCGAAGTCCTGACGACGCGCCGTCCCACGCGCCCCGCCGCACCCTCGCGGCGGGGCGCGCGGCGCTCGCGGTTGGCGGCGAGAGCCGCGATCCGGGAGGCTGGGCGGTGATGAGCCGTCCGCACCGCACCCCGCCCCGCTGGGTCCGCTGGACCCTCGCCCTCCTGCTCGCTCTCGTGCCGTGCGTCGTGTGGGGGGTCACGACCGCGACCGCCGAGCGCAGCCTCGGCCCCCATGAGGCGCTCTACGAGGTCACGACGAACGGCCTCGTCACCGTCGACCTCGGCCCGCTGGGGACGATCCAGATCGACTCCCCGCTGCCGCTCGGCCTCGGCGCCGACGTCACGGTGGAGGAGATCCCTGCGGACCTCACCGCGGTCGGGCAGGCCGACACGCTCGAGGGCCTGTCGCAGGACCTCGAGGACTACCTGCGCTTCTTCGGCGGCCCGCAGGAGACCATCGGCTCCGTCGCGCGGGCCCTCGTCGTCGACGCGCTGCGCCGGACGGGGTTCGCGATCCTCGTCGTCGGGGCCGTCGGCGCCGGGCTCTACCTGCTGCTCGGCCCGCCGCGCCGGCGTGAGCTCACCGAGCGCGTCGCGCCGCGCACCTACGAGATCACGGCGGGGGTCGTCCTCGTCTCCCTCGTCGGCGTCTCGCTCGTCGCGAGCGACCCCGGCACGACGACCGGCCCGTCCCAGCGCGCGTCCGCCGTCTTCGACGGGACCCCGCTCGAGGGTGCGCGCATCACCGGCCGGCTCGCGGGCGTCGTCGACACCTACGGCGCGATGCTCATCGACCTCTACCGCGAGAACGAGGACTTCTACGCGCGGGCGGACGCCAACCTCGTCGCGGCGTGGGACCGGCGCGACCGCATCCAGCGCCTCACCGCGCCGCTGGCCGCGGCCACAGCGACGTCCGACGAGGAATCCTCGCCCGACGACGAGCCGCTGCCCGGCGACGCGACGTCGCCCGACGCGACCTCCACGACGGGGGACGAGGACGGTGCGGCCGAGGGCCCGGCGTCGAGCACGGGTGACGAGGACTCCGGCGACGTCTCCGGCGCGGAGGGGTCGGCCGACGCGGAGACGACGGAGGAACCCGCCCCGGAGCCCGCGGCGGAGGAGGACCTCGTCACGCTCCTGGTCGTGAGCGACCTGCACTGCAACACGGGCATGACGCCGCTCATCCGGACCGCGGCCGAGCGCTCCGGGGCGTCGATCGTGCTCAACGCCGGGGACACGACGATGAACGGCACGGCGGTCGAGTCGTTCTGCGTCGACTCGTTCGCGTCCGCGGTGCCGAAGGGCGCGACCATGGTGGTCTCCGACGGCAACCACGACAGCGTCGAGACCTCGGCGCAGGAGCGGGCCAACGGCCAGACCGTGCTGGACGGGAAGGTCGTCGAGGTCGAGGGGATCCGTATCCTCGGCGACCGCGACCCGCTCGAGACGCGCCTCGGCCTGGGTAGCCAGCCCCCGCGGGAGGAGACCCCCGAGGAGTACGCGGCCCGGCTCACCGAGGTCGCGTGCGCCGAGCAGGAGGACGGCGACGGGATCGACCTCCTCCTCATCCACACCCCGCGCATGGGGAACGAGGCCCTCGACTCCGGCTGCGTGCCGAACCAGATCTCCGGCCACATGCACACCCGGTCCGGCCCGGAGCGGATGGGCGGCGGCGTCAGGTACGTGAGCGGCAGCACCGCGGGGGCGGTCAAGGACCAGCTCCGCATCGGCCCGCTCAAGGGCACCGCCGAGATGACGGTGCTGCGCTTCGACCCCGAGCGGCGCCGGATTGTCGACTGGCAGCTCGTGCAGATCGGGACCGACGAGTCCGCGAAGGTCTGGCCGCGCATCGCCTGGCCCACGCCGTCGGGCGTGCCGGTGGTCGAGGAGCCGGCCGGTGACGGCAGCGAGGAGGGCGTCGAGGGCGGGGAGGTCCCGGCCGACGAGCCCACCGACGACGTGCCCGCCACCGAGGGCTGAGACGGCGCGCGTCGGTCCTGGCCGCGCGTCGCCGGACACGGCAGGATGTGCCGTATGAGCAGGTCCACGCGCTGGATCGTCGTGTCGGTGGTCCTCGCGCTCGTCGTGGTGCTCCTCGCGCCGTTCGTGTACTCGGAGGTGCAGGAGGGCCGGACGCCACCGCCGTTGGGCCTGCAGTCGCCGGGGGAGGAGACGGCTTCCGCGGCGCCCGCCGAGCCGGGGCCGTTCGACGTCGACGGAGAGTGGATCGTCGGGCCGGGGTCCGAGGCGGGCTTCCGCGCCGACGTCCTCGACGTGCCGGCCGACGAGGCCGTGCTCCTGGGCGTCACCTCGGACGTCACCGGGACGTTCCGCGTGCGGTCGGGCTCGTTGGAGACCGCGACCGTGACGGTCGAGACGACGACGCTCCGGACCGGGTCCGCCGTGGCGGACCGCCAGCTCCAGCAGGCCCTCGAGACCGACCTCTACCCGACCACGCTCTTCTCGCTCACGTCGCCGCTCGACGTGAGCGAGCTCTCGTCCACGACGGCACCGGTGCGCCTCGAGGCATCGGGTGCGCTGACGATCCGCGACGAGACCGAGGCCGTGACGGTGGCGCTCGAGGCGCAGCGCTCCGGCGACGGGGTGCTCGCGACCGGCGCGATCGGCGTGCGCTTCTCCGACTTCGGCATCGCGGTGCCGCCCGTCGCGCCGGTCCAGGTGCGCGACGAGGGCACGGTCGAGGTGCGGCTCCAGCTCGTCCGGCCCGCGAGCCCCTGAGAGTCGCGCCCGGCCCTGTGACCTAGGGTGGTCGGGTGGACCACCCGACCGACCTGACGCCCGTCGCCCAGGACTACCTCAAGGTCGTCTGGGCCGCCCAGGAGTGGTCGGACGAGAGGGTGACGACCAAGCTCCTCGCCGAGCGCATCGGTGTCGGCGCCTCCACGGTCTCGGAGACCGTGCGCCGCCTCAGCGCCCAGGGTCTGCTCGAGCACGCGCCCTACGGGGCGATCACGCTCACCGAGCGCGGGCGCAGCCTCGCGCTCGCCATGGTGCGACGCCACCGGCTCCTCGAGACCTACCTCGTGTCCGAGCTCGGCTATGGCTGGGACGAGGTGCACGACGAGGCCGAGGTGCTCGAGCACGCCGTCTCCGACCTGCTCATGGAGCGGATCGACGCGCGCCTCGGGCACCCGACGCGCGACCCGCACGGCGACCCGATCCCCGGTGCGGACGGGAGCGTCGTGCGTCCGCCCGCGGTGCCCCTCGCGGACCTCGTCGTAGGGGACCGGGGGACCGTGGCGCGGATCTCCGACGCCGACCCGGACGTCCTGCGCTACCTCGCGGAGATCGGCGTCGGCCTGGACACTGGCGTCGAGGTGCGCGAGCGCCGCGAGTACGCCGGCATCCTCTCCGTCGTCTGGTCGCCGCCCGCCGCTGCCGGGGCGGACGGCGGTCCCGACACCGCGCGCCCGACGCCGCCCGCGCAGCTCGGCCTGCGCGCCGCGGACCACGTGTGGGTCGTGCGCGCGGAGCCCGTCTCCGCCTAGACTGGCCGCCTGCCCCTGTTCTCGTCGCCGACGTCGCCGACGCCCTCGAATCGATTCGATCGCCGTCTCGGTCCGAGGCCCACCGCCGCACTGCGCCTGACGCCCGAGGACACGATGACCGACAGCACCGCCACGCCCGCGCCTGCCGCGGACGCACCCCGCACGGGTACGCCCCCCGCGAGCGCCGGGCGCCTGCGTGGGGCCGGCCCCGCGCTCCTCGCGCTCGCCATGGGCGGCTTCACGATCGGCACGACCGAGTTCGCGACGATGGGCCTGCTGTCCGACATCGCGACCGACCTGGACGTCTCTATCCCCACCGCGGGCCACGCCATCACGGCCTACGCCGTCGGCGTCGTCGTCGGGGCCCCGCTGCTCACCGTCGTCGCGGCGCGCCTGCCCCGCAAGACGCTGCTCGTCGCCCTCATGGCGTTCTACACGCTCGGGAACCTGTTCTCCGCGACCGCCGGGAGCATCGAGACGCTCGTCGCCGGGCGGTTCCTCGCGGGGCTGCCGCACGGCGCGTTCTTCGGCGTCGGGGCCGCGGTCGGCGCCGCCGTCGCCGGCCCCGGACGCCGCGGGCGCGCCGTCGCGACGATGATGGCCGGGCTGACCATCGCGAACGTCGTCGGCGTCCCGCTCTCGACCTTCGCCGGGCAGCAGCTCGGCTGGCGCGCCGCGTTCGTCGTGGTCGGCGCGCTCGGCCTCGTCACGCTCGCCGCCTTGTGGTGGCTCGTCCCGGCGGGCGCCGGGAACGAGGACTCGAGCGTCCGCCGCGAGCTCGGCGCGCTGCGCAACGGGCCCCTGTGGCTCGGGTTCGTCGGGGCTGCGGTCGGGTTCGGCGGCATGTTCGCCGTCTACTCCTACGTGGAGCCGACCATCACGCGCGTCACCGGCCTGTCGTCCGCCGCCGTGCCGCTCGTCCTCGCGATCTTCGGCGTCGGCATGACCGTCGGCACGGTCCTCGGCGGCCGGCTCGCCGACCGCTCCGTCATGCGCACCGTCTACCTCGGGTTCGGCTCCACCGGCGTGACGCTCGCGCTGTTCGCCCTCACGGGGCACCACCCCGTCCCCGCCGTGCTGTCCCTCTTCCTGCTCGGCGTCACCTCCCAGGTCCTCGGCCTCTCGCTCCAGACGCGCCTCATGGACCTGTCGCCCGCCGCGCCCTCGCTCGGTGCGGCGCTGTGCCACTCCGCCCTCAACGTCGGCAACGCGAACGGGGCGTTCCTCGGCGGCCTCGTCATCGCCGCCGGCTGGGGCTACCTCGCCCCGGCCTGGACCGGCGTCGTCCTCACCGTCGCCGGCCTCGCGATCATCCTCCTCGTCGGCCGCCGCCCCGCCGGCGTCACCACCACCACCCTGCCCGACGTCGACACCCGCCCCGACGACGCCCGCTCGTCCGCCGATCCCTCCGCCCTGGCGAGGTAGATCTCCGGTAACGCGAGAGAGCGTGCCACGACTGCCCGCGACACGACCATACGGCCCGCTCGAGGCGTGGAGCAGACGCCGCGGGCAGTCGCCCGGGCGAGCACCGACCAGGGTGAGACGACGTCGGGCGGACCCAGGGCGACCACACGCCGTCGGGCAGGGTGACCACGGCTCTACCTCGCGCAAACCACGGCTCTCCCTCGCGCAACCACGGCTCTCCCTCGGCGGACCAGTGGCGACGCTTCGGGGTGCTCCCAGCCGGGATCCAGCGACGCGCGGTAGGTTGTGCCCTGCGCGCACCGCCGTGCGCCCCGTCACGTCCGGCGCGAGCCGGTGACCCACGAGGAGCGTCCCCGTGAGCAAGAGCGCCACCGCCGGTGCGAGCGTGTCCGCCGACCACGACGACGAGCTGCTGGAGTCGTCCGGTCCCCGCCCGATCAGCGCGCGCACGATGGGCTGGTTGCTCGTCGTGCTCGGCGCGATCGGTCTCGCCGGCTCGGCGGCGCTGGCGATCGAGAAGTTCCTCAAGCTCGCGGACCCGAACCACGTGCCGTCGTGCAGCCTCAACGCGCTCCTCGACTGCGGCGACGCGATGGACTCGTGGCAGGGCTCGCTCCTCGGGTTCCCGAACCCGCTGCTCGGCATCGCGGCGTTCCCGGTCGTCATCACGACGGGCGTCGTGCTGCTCGCGGGCGCGCGCCTGCCGCGCTGGTACTGGCTCGCGCTGCTCGGCGGGACGACCCTCGGCATGGGCCTGATCGTCTTCCTCATCTGGACGACGATGTACGAGATCTCGGCGATGTGCCCCTACTGCATGGTCGTGTGGTTCGCCATGCTCCCGCTGTTCTGGTACCAGGTGGTCCACGCGGTTCAGGAGGGGTACCTGCCCGCGGGTGACGGCGTGCGTCGCACCCTGGTGGGCAACCGGCACCTGTTCCTGGCGATCGGCTACGTCGCGCTCGTCGCGTGGATCCTGCTGGTCAAGGGCCCGATCATCATGACGCTGTTCTGACACGCGCTGGCGCGCCGCGGCCCCGCGAGGGTCCGGCGGCGCGCCCCGCGGAGGGCGTCAGCGCCAGGCCGGCTGGTCCGGGGCGGCGTCCTGCGGGTAACCGTGACCGCCCGGCTGCTGGGGTGCGGGGGCGCCTTGCGCCTGGTGGGCGGACTGCGCCGTCGCGCCGGGCTGGCCCGCCGGGATCGGCGTGACGACGACCGCGGTGCCGTACGCGCACACCTCCGAGAACGACGCCGCGATCTCGCCCGTGTCGAAGCGCATGCCGACGACGGCGTTCCCGCCACGACGCTGCGCCTCCTGGACCATGCGGTGCATGACCTCCTGGCGGGACTCGTAGACGAGCTTCGTGTACTCGGTCACCTCGCCGCCGCCGATCGAGCGGAACGACGCCACGAAGTTCGCGCCGATGTTCGCGCTGCGCACGGTCATGCCCATCACCTCGCCGAGCACCGCGTCGATGCGGTAGCCGGGCACCTCGTTGGTCGTCACGATGATCACGGCGCACATCTTCGCACGGGGTGGACGGGCCGCCGTCGGGCCGCTCTCCGGCCGGTAAACTCGGCCGGGTGACCACGCCTGACACCGCCTCGATCCCGCACGCCCCGGACGCCCCCGCCGCGGGCGGCCCCGCCCACCGCTACACGCCGGCGCTCGCGGAGCAGATCGAGCTCAAGTGGCAGGAGCTCTGGGAGCAGCGCGGCACGTTCTTCGCCGCGAACCCCACGGGGGAGCTCACGGACGGCGACGGCAACGGCCCCGAGGGCGCGAGCCCGTACTTCATCATGGACATGTTCCCGTACCCGTCGGGCGCGGGCCTGCACGTGGGGCACCCCCTCGGGTACATCGCGACGGACGTCGTCGGGCGCTTCCGGCGCATGCGCGGAGAGAACGTGCTGCACGCGCTCGGCTACGACGCGTTCGGCCTGCCCGCCGAGCAGTACGCCGTGCAGACGGGCCAGCACCCGCGCGTGACGACCGAGGCGAACATCGCGAACATGCGTCGCCAGCTCCGCCGCCTCGGCCTGGCGCACGACTCCCGCCGCACGTTCGCGACGATCGATCCCGACTACGTGCGCTGGACGCAGTGGATCTTCCTGCAGATCTTCGACTCCTGGTACGACGCCGACGCGCTGCGCCCCGACGGCGGCCGCGGCCGTGCGCGCCGCATCGCCGAGCTCGAGGCCGAGCTCGCCTCCGGTGCGCGGCCGGTGCCGGTCGGCGTCGACGGTGTCGAGGAGGGCGCGGACTGGGCGACGCTCACGCCGGAGCAGCGCCGCGCCGTCGTCGACTCCCAGCGCCTCGCGTACGTGGACGAGTCGCCGGTGAACTGGGCTCCCGGCCTGGGCACGGTCCTCGCGAACGAGGAGGTCACGGCCGACGGCCGCTCCGAGCGCGGCAACTTCCCGGTCTTCCAGCGCAGCCTGCGCCAGTGGAAGATGCGCATCACCGCGTACGCGGACCGCCTCGCCGACGACCTCGACCTCATCGACTGGCCCGAGAAGGTCACGGCGATGCAGCGCAACTGGATCGGTCGCAGCGAGGGCGCGCTCGTGCGGTTCGCCGTGCTCGGCACGCCCGACGGCGCGAACGACGCCGCGGCGGAGTCCGGCGGCGAGATCGAGGTCTTCACGACGCGCCCGGACACGCTGTTCGGTGCGACGTTCATGGTCGTCTCGCCCGAGCACCCGCTGCTCGACGAGGTCCCGGCGCACTGGCCGGACGGCACGTCGAGCGCGTGGACGGGCGGGCACCGCTCGCCGGTCGAGGCCGTCGCCGCCTACCGTCGTGAGGCGGCCGCGAAGACGGCGGTCGAGCGCCAGGCCGACGCGGGCAAGAAGACGGGCGTGTTCACCGGGCACCTCGCGGTGAACCCGGTGAACGGGCAGACGATCCCGGTCTTCACCGCCGACTACGTGCTCATGGGCTACGGCACCGGCGCGATCATGGCGGTCCCCGGCGGAGACGAGCGCGACTTCGCGTTCGCCGAGGCGTTCGGGCTGCCGGTCGTGCGCACGGTCGAGCCCGAGGGTGGGCTGCCGGAGGACTTCACGGGCCCGTACACGGGTGACGGGATCGCCGTCGGCTCGTCGAACGACGAGGTGTCGCTCGACGGGCTCGGCGTGGCGGAGGCCAAGCGTCGCATCACCGAGTGGCTGGTCGGCAAGGGCCTCGGCGAGGGCACCACGACCTACCGCCTGCGCGACTGGCTGTTCAGCCGCCAGCGCTACTGGGGCGAGCCGTTCCCCATCGTGTGGGACGAGAACGACCAGCCCGTCGCGATCCCCGACGCGCTGCTGCCCGTCGACCTGCCGGACGTGCCCGACTACGCGCCGCGCACGTTCGACGCCGACGACGCCGACTCGTCGCCCGAGGCGCCGCTCGGCCGCAACGACGAGTGGGTCAACGTCACGCTCGACCTGGGTGACGGGCCCAAGCAGTACCGCCGCGACACCAACACCATGCCCAACTGGGCGGGGTCGTGCTGGTACTACCTGCGCTACCTCGACCCGCGGTGGGACGGCGGCGCGGACGACGTCGTCGTCGACGAGGGCCTCGAGCGCTACTGGATGGGCCCGGAGCACAACCCGAGCGCGGGCCGCGCCGGGGGAGTGGACCTGTACGTCGGCGGCGTCGAGCACGCCGTCCTGCACCTGCTGTACGCGCGCTTCTGGCACAAGGTCCTCTACGACCTGGGCCACGTGACGAGCGTCGAGCCGTTCCACAAGCTCTTCAACCAGGGCTACGTCCAGGCGTACGCGTTCACCGACGCGCGCGGCCAGTACGTGCCGGCCGCCGAGGTCACGGAGGAGCCCGCGTCCGACGGCTCGGGCGAGGTCGTGTACCGCTGGAACGGCGAGGTCGTGCAGCGCGAGTACGGCAAGATGGGCAAGTCGCTCAAGAACGTCGTGACGCCCGACGAGATGTACGCCGAGTACGGCGCCGACACGTTCCGCGTCTACGAGATGTCGATGGGTCCGCTCGACCTGTCGCGCCCGTGGGAGACGCGCGCCGTCGTCGGGTCGCAGCGGTTCCTCCAGCGGCTGTGGCGCAACGTCGTCTCGGAGGAGACCGGCGAGCTGACGGTCGTCGACGAGCCCGCCGACGCCGCGACCCTGCGCGCCGTGCACCGCGCCATCGCCGACGTGCGCGTCGAGATGGAGCACATGCGCCCCAACACGGCGATCGCGAAGCTCATCACGCTCAACAACCACCTCACGTCGCTCGACCGGGTGCCGCGCGAGGCCGTCGAGCCGCTCGTCCTCATGACGGCGCCCGTCGCGCCGCACATCGCGGAGGAGCTGTGGGAGCGCCTGGGCCACGACCGCTCGCTCGCGCACGAGCCCTTCCCGACGGCGGACGAGCGCTACCTGGTCGAGGACACCGTGACGTGCGTCGTCCAGGTCAAGGGCAAGGTGCGCGCCCGCCTGGAGGTGCCGCCGTCGATCTCCGAGGAGGACCTCACGGCCGCCGCGCTCGCAGAGCCGAACGTCGTGCGCGCGATCGACGGCGCCGAGGTCCGCAAGGTCATCGTCCGCGCCCCCAAGCTGGTCAACATCGTGATCTGACGCCTGCCTCGCTGAGTGCATGAAAGAGTCGCGTCCGAAGCTGTCGGGCGCGACTATTTCAAGCACTCACGGCTGGCTTGGGGTCCGACGACGGGCCCTCGCTGCCAGGACACGGCGTACCAGTCGCTCGGGCGAGCGGAGCACGTCGTCGGCCGTCGCCGTGACGATGATGCCGCGCCACCCGGGGCGTCGGAACCCGTGCACGCGGAGCTGTGGACAACCGCTCCGTGGGTGCATGAAACAGTCGCGTTCACCCGGTGAGGACGCGACTATTTCATGCATTCAACGGTTGGGGTGGGGGCGGCGGGCGGGGGTCAGCGGCGGCGGGTGCCGAAGATGGTGCGGGTGAGCTCGCGGCCGAGCTGGGTGCCGGCCGAGCGGAGGAACGAGTCGAGCGGGCTCGACGACCGTGCCGACCCGCCCGAACCCGAGCGACTCCGGGCGGCGTCGCGCTCGAGCTTCGCGCGCATCTTCTCGAGCTCGGCCTGCTCCTTCTTGGCCGCGCGCGCGGCCTCCTTGGCGGCCTCCTTCGCCGCCTTCTCCTGGGCCGCCGCCTCGGCCTCGGCGGCCGCGGCCGCAGCCCGCGCGGCCGCCTGCTCCTGCACGCGCACCTGGAGCAGCTCGAACGCGGACTCGTTGTCGACCGCCGTCCCGTAGCGCGCGAACCCCGGCGACGCCGCGACGATCCCGTCGAGCACGGCCCCGGGCGCCGGCTCCATCGACGACTGCGGCGCCCGGACGCGGGTCCAGGCCACCGGGGTCGGCGCGCCCTTCTCCGTGAGGACCGTGACGACGGCCTCGCCCGTCCCGAGCGACTGCAGGAGCCGTTCGAGGTCGTAGGGGGAGGTCGGGTAGGTGCGCACGGCCGCTCGCAGGGCCGCGGCGTCGTCGGGCGTGAAGGCGCGCAGCGCGTGCTGCACGCGGTTGCCGAGCTGGGCCAGCACGTCAGCGGGGACGTCCTTGGGGCTCTGCGTCACGAAGAACACGCCGACGCCCTTCGACCGCACAAGCCGCACCGTCTGCACGACCTGCTGGAGGAACTCCTTCGACGCGCCCGTGAACAGCAGGTGCGCCTCGTCGAAGAAGAACACGAGCCGTGGCTTCTCGGCGTCCCCGACCTCGGGCAGCTCCTGGAACAGGTCGGCCAGGAGCCACATGAGGAACGTCGAGAAGAGCGCGGGGCGGTCCTGCACCGCGGGCAGCTCGAGGGCGGAGATCACGCCGCGGCCGTCGGGGGCGGTGCGCAGCAGGTCCGACGTCGCGAACGCGGGCTCGCCGAAGAACACGTCGGCCCCCTGCGCCTGGAGCGCGACGATCTCGCGCAGGATCACGCCCGCGGTCGCGCCCGACACCCCGCCGATGCCCTTGAGCTCCGCCTTGCCCTCGTCCGACGTGAGGTAGGCGATCGTCGACTGGAGGTCCTTGAGGTCGAGCAGCGCGAGCCCCTGCGCGTCGGCCCAGTGGAAGATCAGCCCGAGGCTCGACTCCTGCGTCTCGTTGAGCCCGAGGACCTTGGACAGCAGCAGCGGACCGAAGTCCGTGACGGTCGTGCGGATCGGCACACCGGCCCCGAGCCCGCCGAGCGAGTAGAACTCGACGGGGAAGGTCGTCGGGCTCCAGTCCTGCCCGATCGACGCCGAGCGCTCCACGATCTTCTCGTTCGACTCGCCGGGAACGGCGAGCCCGGACAGGTCGCCCTTGACGTCCGCGAGGAACACGGGCACGCCCGCGGTCGACAACCCCTCCGCCATGCCCTGGAGCGTCTTCGTCTTGCCGGTCCCGGTCGCGCCCGCGACGAGCCCGTGCCGGTTGAGCATGCTCAGGGCGAAGCCCACCTGCACGTCGGCGCGCGGCGCGGGGTCGGCGCCCGGCTCGCCCTCGAGCAGCGCGCCGAGGGCGAGCGTGCCGCCGCGGTACGCGTAGCCGGCCGCCACCTCGGCGGCGTAGCCCTCGAGCGGCCCGGCGCCCGACGACGCAGCCTCCTCGGCGGGCGCGCCCGCCTCCGCGCTCGGGTCGTCGCCCGACGGCGCGGCTCCCTCGCGCGAGCCGCTCGCCTCGGCGCTCTCGGGAGCCGCGGGCCCGACAGCGGCGTCCGCGCGCGCTGCCGCCTCCGCGGCCTCGAGGGCCGCTTGCGCGGCGACGGCCTTGGCCTCGGCGGCCTCCGCGGCCGCCTGCGCGGCCGCCGCGCGCAGGGCGGCGAGCTCGGTCGGGGACTGTGCGGCGTCGTCGGCCATGCTCGGATCGTAGGGGTGGCACCGCGCGGGCGCAGCCGGGCCGGGATGCGCGACGGCCCGCGCGCGCCGTAAGGTGGCGCGGCCATGACCGACCACCGCGTGCACGTCGTCACCGACTCGACGGCGTCCCTCCCGCCCGTCCCCGACGAGCGGCTCCGCTCCGTCCCGCTGCACGTGATCGTCGACGACGTGTCCTCCCTCGAAGGGGTGGGCCTCACCGCCGAGGACGTGGCGGCGCACCTCGAGGCCGGTCGTCGGGTCACGACCTCGCAGCCGACGCCGCGCGCCTTCGCCGAGGCGTATGCCGCGGCCGCCGCGGCGGGAGCGCGGGAGATCGTCTCCGTCCACCTCTCGGGTGAGCTGTCGGGCACGGTGCACGCGGCCGCGATCGCGGCCGCGGACGCACCGGTCCCGGTCCGGGTCGTGGACTCCCGGACCGTCGCGATGGGGCTGGGCTTCGCGGCGCAGGCCGCCGCCCGGGCCGCGGCGGCGGGGGAGAGCACGGACGTCGTCGCGCGGCGCGCGATCGAGGTCGCCGACGCGAGCCGTGCCGTGTTCCTCGTCGACTCGCTCGACCATCTCCGCCGTGGCGGCCGCCTCAGCGCGGCGTCGGCGGCGCTGGGGACGGTGCTCGGCGTGCGGCCGCTGCTGGCCGTCCGGGACGGGAAGATCGAGGTCGTGCAGAAGGTCCGGACCAAGGCCGCGGCGGTCGAGCGCCTGACGACGGTCGCGGTCGAGTCCGCCGCACGCCGCACGCGGCCGGCGCTCGCGGTCCACCACGTCGGGGACGACGCCGGCGCGCACCGGCTCGCGTCCGAGCTGACCGCTCGCACCGGCCTGGACGTCGTGGTGACCCCGGTGAGCGCCGTGCTCGGGGCGCACGTCGGACCGGGAGTGCTGGCGGTCGTCGTCGCGGAGCTCGCGGACCGCGGCTCCGGCGTCGGGGGCCGCTCGGCCGCGCACTGAGCCCCGTCGCTCCGGCCCGCCGCGGGAGAGCCTCGCTGGTCCTGGCCGTGCACAGGACCGCTCGCGGACGGTCTCGTCCACAGGGCCGCCCGGCGCCCGGTCCCCGCCCCGCCCGACCTCCGTACGGTGCGCGACGTGAGCACCCCACGACCCGAGCCGCGTCAGCACGCCCGTCCCGCCAGTGACCCCGTCCGGGAGGGAGCGGTCGTCCGGCAGCGTCTGCGCGCCGTGACCGGGACCGGGCGACCAGCGCTCGCGTGGCACCCGGCGACCGCGACCCTTCCGCAGGTCGGACCACCGGGTGACCCCGAGGCCGCGCCCGACGTCGGTCCGTGGCCGGGCGGTCCGGGGACGCCGGCGCTCTACCCCGTGGACGATGGCGCGGCACCCGCGTCCAGCGGAGAGGCGCCCGGAGGCTGGGGAGAGTCTCCCGTGGCCGACGAGGGTGATCGCCGCGGACGCGGTCGTGCGCGGGGGTCGGACGACACGGCCACGGGTTGGCTCCCGCCCCGCCCCGACGTGGACGAGAGCAAGGGCGCGGACCGCGCGGGAGAAGCCGGGACGGACGACGCCGGGACGGAAGATTCCGGGCTCGCCGGTCGCGCGAGTCCGGGCGACGTGGCGGTCGACCGCCTGCGGTCCCGCGCGGCGCGGACCGCGGCGACGGCGTACACCGCGACGTACGGGCACCCCACGTCGCACGCGGGGTTCGCCGGGCTCGGCGAGGAGGGGCGCCGCCGGTGGGCGCTGCGGCCACGGACGGCGGTGGTCGCGCTGGTCGTCGTGCTCCTCCTCGCGGCCGGGGTCGTGCTGCTGAGGTCCCCGGCCGGAGGAGTCACTGCGGTCGTGCCGATCGACGCGACGCCGGCCGGCGGTCCGGCGACGGAGCCGGACGCGGAGTCCGCGGCGCTGGCGGGCGCCGACGCGACGACCGGCGGCGGGACCGCGGAGCGTGCAGCAGCGGGAGGAGGGGGAGAGAGCGCCGAGTCCGGGGCCGAGGGCGCGCCGTCGGGCGGCGTGGTCGTGCACGTCGTGGGCCAGGTCGCTGCTCCCGGCCTCGTGACCGTCGCCGCCGACGCACGCGTCGCGGACGCGCTCGAGGCGGCCGGCGGGGCGACCGCCGAGGCCGACCTCGCCGCCCTGAACCTCGCCCGGACGGTGACGGACGGCGAGCAGATCGTCGTCCCACGACCCGGCGAGGCGGTGCCCGCCGCCGGACCGGCAGCGCCCGCGGCCGGGGCCACCGCGGGCGGAGCGGTGGACCTCAACGCGGCCGACGCGACGGCGCTCGACGCGCTGCCCGGGATCGGGCCCGTGCTCGCCGAGCGCATCGTCGCGTGGCGGGACGAGAACGGTCCGTTCACGACGGTCGACGAGCTCGGCGAGGTGAGCGGGATCGGGCCTGCCGTGCTCGCGGACGTGCGCGACCTCGTCCGCGTGTGACCGACCTGCGGCTCGTCCCGGCGGCGCTCGCGGCCTGGGGGGCGGCGTTCCTCGCGGTCGGCGCTGCGCCGACCCTGGTCCTGCGCGGTGCGTCGATCACCGTCGTGCTGCTGGGCGTCGTGCTCGGCGGAGTGCTGCTCGGCGCGCGACGTGCCCGCCGCGGGACGCCGGCGGGCACGGGACCCGCCATCTCCCCGGGCGCCGCCCGCGTGCCGTCGGGGCCGGGAGTCCGACGACCTCCGTCGGGTCCGGGCCGGCCCGTCCGGTCGGGCCTGACCGCGCGCGTGCTGGGACAGGTCGCCCTGGTGGCCGCGTGCGTGGCGGCGGTGCTCCTGTCCACGGGCGCGCAGCTCGCCGACCGGCAGGCGCTCGCCGACCTGGCCGGCCAGGGTGCGACGGCGACGGTGACCGCGACCGTGCGCTCCGCCGTCGTGCCGCGGTCGAACCCGTGGTCGGGCGCCACCGACCGCCACGAGGTACGCGTCTCCCTGCGCGACCTCACCGCGCGCGGTGTGACGACCGCCGCGGCGGGGACCGTCGTCGTCACCGGGACGGGCGACGGCTGGGAGGAGCTCCCGTACGGGGCGTCCGTCGTGGCGACGGGCCGGCTCGCGGTCCAGGGCGACCGGACGATGCTCCGGACGGAGGGCCCGCCGCGGGTCGTCGAGCCACCGGGCGCGTTCCTGCGCGGCGTGCACGCGATGCGTCGCGGGCTCCTCGACGCGACCGCGGGCCTGAGCCCGCAGGCGCGCGGGCTCGTCCCGGGTGTGGCGGTCGGTGACACCTCGCGGCTCGACCCCGTGCTCGACGACGCGATGCGGACGACGTCGCTCACGCACGTCACCGCCGTGTCCGGCGGGCACTTCGCGATCGTCGTGGCCTGCGTGGCCGGGCTGTGCGTCCTGGTCCGCGCGGCCCGCTGGGCGCGCGTCGTGATCACCGGCGCGGCCATGGCGGGCTTCGTCGTGCTCGTCCACCCGGAGCCCAGCGTGCTGCGGGCGGCCGCGATGGGCGCCGTCGGCGTGGTCGGCATCGCGCTCGGCAGGCCGTCGCGCGCCATGGCTGCCCTCGCGGCCGGCGTCGTCGTGCTGCTCGTCCTCGACCCCGGGCTCGCCCGCTCGTACGGCTTCGTGCTCTCTGTCGCGGCGACGGCCGGGCTCGCGCTCCTCACGACGCCTCTCGCCCGCCGGATGGCACCGTGGTGCGGGCGGACCGTCGCGCACGTGGTCGCGGTGCCCGTCGCCGCGCAGGCCGCGTGCGCCCCGGTGCTCGTCCTGCTCGACCCGAGCGTGAGCACCTGGTCCGTCCCCGCCAACCTGCTCGCGGCCCCGGCACTCGGACCCGCGACCGTCTTGGGCGTCGTCGCCACCCTCGTCGCGCCGTGGTGGCCCGCCGCGGCGACGGCGCTCGGGTGGGTCGCCGGGATCTTCACCGGGTGGATCGCGGGCGTCGCAGAGGCGTTCGCGGGTCTCCCCGGCGCACGGCTGCCCTGGCCGGGAGGCGTCGGCGGGCTGGTCCTGCTCGCGCTCGGGACCGCCGTGCTGATCGCCGTCGTGCTCCGCTCGCGCGCGCTGCGCGAGGCCGGGGAGCGACGTGCCGTGCGGCGAGCGTCGTCGCCGCCGCTGCGCGACCGCGTCGCCCGGGCGGTCCGGGCCACCCGGCGCCGGTGGTCCCGCGGCGGCCGAGGCGGGGCCTGGCCCGGCACGACGCCGAGGATGCCCCGCCGGTCCCCGGGGCAGGTCGTGGCCGGTGCGCTCGTCGTCGTGGGCCTGGTGGTGCTCGTCGTCGCGCTCGTGCGCCCGCTCGTCGTGACGGCCGGGCCGGTTCCGCAGGACTGGGCCGTGGTCGCGTGCGACGTCGGGCAGGGCGACGCCCTCGTGCTGCGCTCCGGACCCCGGTCGGCGGTGGTCGTGGACGTGGGGCCAGCAGGAGCCGCGGCGGGCGACTGCCTCGACCGCCTCGGCGTCGACCGGGTCGACCTGCTCGTCCTCAGCCACTTCCACGCCGACCACGTGGGCGGTCTCGACGCCGTGCTGCGCGGCCGGAAGGTCGAACGCGCCCTCGTGACCGCGACGGCTGATCCTCCGGAGCAGGCCGAACGGACACTCGCCGCACTCACGGACGCGGGCGTCCCGGTCCAGGTCGCACAGCCGGGCGCCACCGGCAGCGCGGGAGGCGCGGACGACATGGACGGCCGTCAGGACGTCGGCTCGTCCGGAGGCCCCGGCGCCGGCGGCGTGCGGTGGGAGGTGCTCCAGGCCGGGGTGGGCGGCGGGCCGACGAGCGTCGCGCGCCCGAGCACGGCACGTACCGCCGTCGCGGAGTCCGACGGCGGTGCGAACGACGCGAGCGTGGTGCTCCTCCTGCACGTGGCGGGGATGGACGTCGTCGCGCTCGGCGACCTGGAGGACGCCGGCCAGGCGGCGCTCGCCCGGACCCTCGCGCAGCGCGGCTCCGGCCCGGTCGACGTCGTCAAGGTCGCGCACCACGGCTCGGCGACGCAGTCCGACCGCCTCGCCGAGCTGCTCGCCCCGACGGTCGCGCTCGTCAGCTCGGGGGAGAACACCTACGGGCACCCGACCGACCGGGCCCTCGACCTCTACCGGGGCGTCGGCGCGACGGTGTTGCGGACGGACACGTGCGGGACGTTCGCGCTCGTCGTGCGTGACGACCTCCTCGCCGCCGCGGGCTGCGGCTGACGCGGCCGGAGCGTCCCGGCCACGGGACGCCTGCCGTCCGTACCGTGGCGGACGGAGCCAGGAGAGCCAGCAAAGCCCGAGAAGCCAGGGGAACCAAGGGATCTAGAGGCCAGGGGAGCCAGGGATCCGTCGAGCGGGGGCGCCAGGACGCGCCGGGGTTCTCGCGCGGTGGGCGGCTCGTGGGAGGCTGGTGCCATGCCCGCGCCGACCCGTACCGCCCGTCCGTCCGCCGGCCCGTCGCTCGCGTGGGACGACGTCCGGATCGCACCGGTCGTGCTGGTGCAGGGTCCCGAGTCGCTCCTGGCCGAGCGTGCCGTGGACGCGATCGTCGGGCTCGCGCGCGAGCGGGACCCGGAAGTCGAGAAGGTCACGATGGAGGGGGCGACCTACCAGGCGGGCATGCTCACGGTCGCCGCGAGCCCGTCGCTGTTCGGTGAGGCCAAGGTCGTGGTCATCGAGGGGGCGGAGGCGGCGACCGACGCGCTCGTCGCCGACGTCGTGGACTACGTCCCGACGGCCGACCCGGAGACGACCGTCGTCGTCGTGCACGGGGGCGGCGTGCGTGGCAAGCGCATGCTCGACGCGATCAAGGCGAGCGGCGCGCCGGTCGTCGCGGTCGAGGCGATCAAGAAGGACTCCGACAAGACCGCGTTCGTCACCGCCGAGTTCCGTCGTGCCCGCCGCCGCATCGACGCGTCGGGAGTGCGCGCGCTCGTCGAGGCGGTCGGCAACGACCTGCGCGAGCTCGCCGCCGCGTGCAGCCAGCTCGTCACCGACACGGACGGCACCGTGAGCGAGGCGGTCGTCGACCGCTACTACGGCGGCCGGGTCGAGGCGACCGGCTTCCGTGTCGCGGACGCGGCCGTCGCGGGGAACGCGGGGGAGGCCGTCGCCCTCCTGCGCCACGCGCTCGCGACCGGTGCCGACCCGGTGCCGCTCGTCGCCGCGCTCGCGATGAAGCTCCGCGCGCTCGCGAAGGTCGGCGCGATGCGCGGTCGCGGCGGCATCGCCGCCAAGGACCTCGGGCTCGCCCCCTGGCAGGTCGACCGTGCACGCCGCGAGCTCGCGGGGTGGACCCCGGAGGGCCTCGCCACGGCCATCAGCGCCGTCGCGCAGGCCGACGCCGAGGTCAAGGGCGCCGGGCGGGACCCGGTGTTCGCCGTCGAGCGCGCCGTCCTCACCATCGCCCGCGCCCACGGTCGCTGAGGGGCCGAGCGGCCGAAGTTCCGTCAGCGCCGGCCCCGGTGCGACATCCACCGTCCCGTACTCCCTCGGCACGGCTCTCGACAGCCTGGAGCTCTCCCTCGTACGAGCCGGGCTCTCGCACGCGCACGCACGGAGGGGCGCCGACCCGTGCGGGTCGGCGCCCCTCCGTGGGAAGCCTGTGCGGCCGTCGTGACGTTCAGCGTGTCACGTCAGCGCGGGCGAACCGTGCGCTCAGAGAGCGTTGACGGCCTTCGCGATGGCCGACTTGCGGTTCGCGGCCTGGTTCGCGTGGATGACGCCCTTCGAGACGGCCTTGTCGAGCTTGCGGGACGCAGCCTGGAGCGCGGTGCTCGCCGCGTCCTTGTCGCCCGCGGCGACGGCCTCGCGCACGCGGCGCACGTACGTCTTGAGCTCGGACTTGACCGCCTTGTTGCGCAGGCGAGCCTTCTCGTTCGTACGGATGCGCTTGATCTGGGACTTGATGTTTGCCACGTGTGGACTCTCTGGTTCTGTTCGCCGGAGCGAGCGGATAGGTCGTAGAGGGCGGCTCCAGCTCCGGGACTGGGGTGGGGAACCCGTGGAGAGGTGCTGGGGCTGTGCCCGCCGACCTGGGCGGACACGCGACCACCAAGACTACCAGCGGTCGTGGCCCGAACTCCAATCCGCCGGAGCTCCCGCCGGACGACGCCGCGAGGTCGCCGCGTCGCGTCCCTGTCGGGTTCCCGGTCCGCGGGGTCAGCGGTGCTGCGTGATGCCCGCCACCACGCGGTCGAAGACGTCGCGCCCCACCACGGCGCCCTCGCGCCGCACCGCGCCCGGCTCGACGCGGATCACGCGGTCGAGCCGGACCTCGCTGTCGCGGCCCTGGGCGTCCCACGGGCCGGACCCAATGTCGAGCCAGTAGCGACCCCACCGGGCCTCGTCGCGCGCGTCGCGCGAGTGGTCCTTGCTCGTGAGCATGACGCCCAGCAGCCAGTCACCGTCCGACCCGACGAGCAGCACGGGCCGGTCCTTGCCCTGCGAGAAGTCCTCCTCGAAGGGCACCCATGTCCAGACGATCTCCCCGGGGTCCGGGTCGCCGTCGAGCCGCGGCGCGTACTGCGCGCGGACGCGACCCTCGTAGTCGCCGGGGTACGCGCCGGTGCGGCTGCCGCCCGCTCCCGCCCGCGCCGGGGCGCTTGGCCGCGCAGGGGCCGTCGGGCGTGGGCCCGGGCGCGGGGACGGCGTCCGGCCCGACGGCGTCCGCTCCCTCCCGGGCGCGCGCGTCGCCGCGGTGCCCGTGCCGCCCTGCGAGCCCTGCGACGAGCGCGTGAGCCCGGAGACGACGGCGCGTGCCGCGTCGGTGAGTAGTCCCAGCCATCGGTTGCGTGCCACGCGCGCACCCTACCGGGCGTGCCTCGCCGCGGTCAGGGCGCTCAGGGCGGCTGGTGCGGTCAGGGTGTGAGGCGCCCGGCGAGCGCGGCGGCCAGCGCGTCGGCGTCGCCGTCCACCACGACGCCGGCCGCGTCAGGTGCGAGCCGTCCCCACAGCAGGAGCGCGAGCTCGCGCGCGGGTGCCGACGCCGTCGCTGCCGGCTCGCCGTCGCCGAGGACCCACGACCGTCCGGCGTCGATGGCCCGGAGCGCGACGGGCAGGGCCAGCGGCTCCGCACGGCCGAGGCGGACCTGGCGAGGCGCCATGACCGTGACGACCTCGTCCACGGCGTCCGCCCAGACGACGGGGTCGACGTCACGGACCGCGTAACCGCGGGCGGCGCGGAGGTCGTGCAGGTGCACGAGCGTCTCGTGCGTCTGCCGGCGGTGCCAGAAGAGCACCGTCGAGGCCGGGTCGTCCGGTGCGAGGAGCGTCCACGCCGGGGCGTCCGGGTCGAGCGCGGCGAGCGTCGTGCGCAGCTCCGCCGCGTGCTCGGCGTAGAACGGGGCGAGGTCGAACGGGCCGGGCCCGAGCGGCGTCTCCGGCCGTCGTCGGGCCTGCGCGGCCGCCCAGTGGTGGACGCTCCCGACGTGCTCGACGAGGTCGCGGACCCACCACCCGGCGCACGCCGGGACCGGCGTCTCCGGGTCGGCGTCGCGGACCTCGGCGAGGAACGCGTCCTGGAGGCGGGACAGCAGCGCGAGGTGGTCAAGGGCGTCGTCCATGGCGGGAGTATGCCCGCGCGGGACCGCCGCGTCAGCCCCCGAGGACGGCGTCCACCTCGCGCAGGAAGTCGTCGAGGTCGCCGGGGTCGCGCGACGTGACGAGCGTGTAGCCGTCGTCGTCCCGCACGACGGGACGGTCGACCCAGGCCCCGCCCGCGTTGAGCACGTCGGTCTCGAGCGACGGGTAGCTCGTGAGGGTCTTGCCCTCGACGGCTGCCGCCTCGACGAGCACCCAGGGGCCGTGGCAGATCGCCGCGACGGGCTTGCCCGCGGTCGTGAACGCGCGCACGAGGCTCACGGCGTCGTCCTGGAGGCGCAGGGCGTCGGCGTTGATCGTGCCGCCGGGCACGAGCAGCAGGTCGTACGCGGCGGGGTCGGCGTCGGCGTGCGTGAGCGTCGGGGTGACGGTGCGGCCGGGGTCCTTGTCGTCCACGAGGGTCTGCACGTCGTCGGCGGACACGGCGGCGACGTCGACCTCCACCCCCTCGCCGCGCAGGTGCTCGAGCGGGACCACGAGCTCGTCCTGCTCGACGCCGTAGTTCGTCACGATCGCCAGCACGCGACGGCCGCCGGGGCGGCCGGAGGTCCGGTGCGCGGTGTCCTGGGCCATGAGTGCTCCTCTCGTCGCCGGGCGGCCGGTGCCGCCGGGACCTCCACGCTAGGTCGGCGCGCGGCGCCCCGCAGGGCGGGCGGGTGCGCGACGCCGGACGTGGGACAATGGACGCTCCCGCCCGCCCGAGAGCGACCGTCGGCGCGCCGCCCCCGAGCGCGCGGCCCCGACCCGCACGCCACTCCCAGGAGCGCACCCGCGTTGTCCCCGATCCCCAGCGCCCAGCTGAGCACCCGCATCCAGCCCGCGGCCACGCCGCCCGAGCTGATCCGGAACTTTTGCATCATCGCGCACATCGACCACGGCAAGTCGACCCTGGCCGACCGCATGCTGCAGCTCACCGGTGTCGTCGAGCCGCGCGCCATGCGCGCCCAGTACCTCGACCGCATGGACATCGAGCGCGAGCGCGGCATCACGATCAAGTCGCAGGCCGTCCGCATGCCGTGGGCGGTCGTCGAGGACGGGGTCGAGACCCCGCACGCGCTGAACATGATCGACACCCCGGGCCACGTCGACTTCACGTACGAGGTCTCGCGCTCGCTCGCCGCGTGCGAGGGCGCGGTGCTGCTCGTCGACGCCGCGCAGGGCATCGAGGCGCAGACCCTCGCGAACCTGTACCTCGCGATGGAGAACGAGCTCGAGATCATCCCCGTGCTCAACAAGATCGACCTCCCGGCGGCGCAGCCCGAGAAGTACGCGGAGGAGCTCGCGAACCTCGTGGGCGGCGACCCGGACGACGTGCTCAAGGTCTCCGGCAAGACGGGCGCGGGCGTCGAGGCGCTGCTCGACCGCATCGTCGAGCGCGTGCCCGCCCCCGTCGGGAACGCGGACGCCCCCGCGCGCGCCATGATCTTCGACTCGGTCTACGACACCTACCGCGGCGTCGTGACCTACGTGCGCGTCGTCGACGGCAACCTCAACCCGCGCGAGCGCATCCTCATGATGTCGACGCGCGCGACGCACGAGCTGCTCGAGATCGGCGTCATCTCGCCCGAGCCCATCGTCACGAAGGGCCTCGGCGTCGGCGAGGTCGGCTACCTCATCACGGGCGTGAAGGACGTGCGCCAGTCGAAGGTCGGCGACACGGTGACGAACTCCGCGAAGCCCGCGGCGGAGGCGCTCGGCGGTTACTCCGACCCCAAGCCGATGGTCTTCTCGGGCCTGTACCCGATCGACGGCACCGACTACCCGGTGCTGCGCGACGCGCTGGACAAGCTCAAGCTCAACGACGCGGCGCTCAACTACGAGCCGGAGACCTCGGTCGCGCTCGGCTTCGGGTTCCGCGTCGGGTTCCTCGGCCTGCTGCACCTGGAGATCGTGCGCGAGCGGCTCGAGCGCGAGTTCGACCTCGACCTCATCTCGACCGCGCCGAACGTCGTCTACGACGTGACGCTCGAGGACGGCACGGTCATCAAGGTGACGAACCCGTCGGAGTTCCCCGGCGGCAAGATCAAGCAGGTCAGCGAGCCCGTCGTGCGGGCGACCATCCTCGCGCCGAGCGAGTTCGTGGGCACCGTCATGGGCCTGTGCAACGACCGCCGCGGCCAGATGCTCGGCATGGACTACCTGTCCGAGGACCGCGTCGAGCTGCGCTTCACGCTGCCGCTCGCCGAGATCGTGTTCGACTTCTTCGACCAGCTCAAGTCCCGCACGCGCGGCTACGCGTCGCTCGACTACGAGCCCTCGGGCGACCAGGTCGCGGATCTCGTCAAGGTCGACATCCTGCTCCAGGGCGAGCAGGTCGACGCGTTCAGCGCGATCGTGCACAAGGACAAGGCGTACGACTACGGCGTGATGATGACCGCCAAGCTCAAGGAGATCATCCCGCGCCAGCAGTTCGAGGTGCCGATCCAGGCGGCCGTGGGCGCGCGCGTCATCGCGCGCGAGACCGTGCGCGCGATGCGCAAGGACGTCCTCGCCAAGTGCTACGGCGGCGACATCAGCCGTAAGCGCAAGCTGCTCGAGAAGCAGAAGGAGGGCAAGAAGCGCATGAAGAACATCGGGTCCGTCGAGGTCCCGAAGGACGCCTTCATCGCCGCGCTCTCCTCCGACGCCGCGGGCGGCAAGGACGCCAAGGACAAGTCCAAGAAGTGAGCCCTGCCCTGCCCGACGGCGAGCCGGTCCCACCCGACGGCTCGCTCCCCGCGTGGATCGCGGCGGGCGGGGACGGGTCCGTCGCGGGGGCGCCCGGCCCGACGGCGTCGCGCGGGTTCGGCGTCTACCTGCACGTCCCGTTCTGCTCGGTCCGGTGCGGGTACTGCGACTTCAACACCTACACGGCGTCCGAGCTCGGCGGGGGCGCGAGCCAGGCGTCGTACGCGAGCACGGCGCTGCGCGAGATCGACCTCGCGGCGCGCGTGCTGCGCGACGCCGCACTGCCCGAGCGCCCCGTCTCGACCGTCTTCGTCGGCGGGGGCACGCCCACGCTCCTGCCTGCCGGCGACCTCGTGCGCCTGCTCCGCGGCGTGCGCGACGCGTGGGGCCTCGCGCCCGACGCCGAGGTGACGACCGAGGCCAACCCCGACTCGGTGACGCCCGAGTCTCTCGCGGAGCTCGCGGCGGCCGGGTTCACGCGCGTCTCGTTCGGCATGCAGTCCGCCGTCCCGCACGTGCTCGCGACCCTCGAGCGCACGCACGACCCGCGCCGCATCCCCGACGTCGTGCGCTGGGCGCGCGACGCGGGCCTCCAGATCTCGCTCGACCTCATCTACGGCACGCCGGGGGAGAGCCTCGACGACTGGCGGGCGAGCCTCGACGCCGCCCTCGCGACCGGCGTCGACCACGTGTCGGCCTACGCCCTCGTCGTCGAGGCGGGCACCAAGATGGCCGCCCAGGTGCGCCGCGGCGAGGTCGCGCTGCCGAGCGAGGACGACCAGGCGACGAAGTACGAGCTCGCCGACGAGCTGCTCACCGCCGCCGGGCTCACCTGGTACGAGGTGAGCAACTGGGCTCGCGCCGACGACGACCGCTGCCGCCACAACCTCGCGTACTGGCGGGGCGACGACTGGTGGGGGATCGGTCCCGGCGCGCACTCGTACGTCGCGGTCCCCGGGGCACTGCGTGCCGACCCGTCCGTGACCGACGACACGGGCGCGTCGGTCCGGGACGCGAGGGTCGGCGTGCGATGGTGGAACGTGAAGCACCCGCGCCGCTACGCGGCGCTGCTCGATGCGGGCACGAGCCCCGCCGCAGGACGCGAGCTCCTCACGCGGGACGAGGGCCGGCTCGAGCAGGCCATGCTCGGCGTGCGGCTGCACGAGGGTCTCGACCTCGCGGTCCTGTCCCCGGCCGGACGACGCGCCGTCGCCGGGCTCGTCGCGAACGGGCTCCTCGACGGCCGCGCGGCGGTCGCAGGACGTGCGGTGCTCACCCTGCGAGGACGGTTGCTGGCAGACACGGTGGTACGGGAGATCACGGACGAGTGACGACGACCCACGAGGCATCTCGACCCGGGACGACCCCTGCGGGGGTCGGCCGCCCGACGCTCGAGACGCCTCGTGTCGTCGGGCACGTGCGAGCACCGTCATCGGGCCGCCGGCCGGGCCGACCGACCGTGCGCTACCGCCGGATGCCCGGGCTCGACGGGCTGCGGGCGCTCGCCGTGGTGGTCGTCGTCGCGTTCCACCTCGCCCCCGCCACCTTCCCGGGCGGGTACGTCGGGGTCGACGTCTTCTTCGTGCTCTCGGGCTTCCTCATCACGACGCTGCTCGTGCGCGAGCATCGCGACCGGCACCACGTGGGGCTGCGCGCCTTCTGGGCGCGCCGGGCGCGCCGCCTGCTCCCCGCGCTCGGGCTGGTCGTGGCGGTGTGCACGGCCGTCGCGGCGGTCGTCGGCGGCGACGTCCTCGTCGGCATCGGCCCCCAGCTCCTCGGCGCCGCGACGTTCACGAGCAACTGGGTCGACGTCGCGAGCGGCGCCACGTACTCGGGAGCCCTGCTCCCGCACCTCTTCGGCAACCTGTGGTCGCTCGCGGTCGAGGAGCAGTTCTACCTCCTGTGGCCGCTCGCCGTCGTGCTCCTGAGCGTCGTGCGGCCCCTGCGCCGTCGGGCGCCGTGGATCGTGGCCGGTCTGGGGCTGGCGTCCGCGGCCCTCATGGCGCTGCTCTACGCGCCCGGCGCCGACCCGACGCGCGTCTACGTCGGCACCGACACCCACCTCTTCGCGCTCATGGCCGGGGCGGCGCTCGCGTTCTGGCACGTGCGCCCCGTCCAGCGGCCCGACGGCGACGCCCGGTCCGGCGCCGACGCGCACGTCCTCCTGCCGGGCGGTCCGCGCGTGCGCACGCCACGCGGCCGGCTCGCCGTCCTCGCCGCCGGGGTGGCGGGCGCGGTCGTGCTCGGGGTCGCGGTCGCGACGATGCGCTGGGACGACGCCCTCGCCTACCGCGGCGGGCTGCTCGTGTGCGCCGTCGCCGCGACCGCGGTGCTCAACGCCGTCGTGTGCCTGCCCGGCCTCGGCACGCAGCTCGACCGCGGCCCGCTCGGCTGGGTCGGACGGCGGTCGTACGGGCTCTACCTGTGGCACTGGCCCGTGCTCGTGCTCGCCGCGTCCTCGCTCGGGACCGTGGTCGGGCCCGTGCCGCCGGGCACGGTGCACCCGGTGGTCGTCGTCGTGACGCTCGCCGTGACCGTCGTCGCGGCGGCGCTCTCCTACCGGTACGTCGAGCGCCCCGTCCTACGGCGCGGGCTGCGCGGCGCGGCGCGCGACCTCGCGCGTCGGCTCCAGCCGACGTCCGACGAGGCCGGGCCGCGCGTCCTCTCCCGCCGGGGCTGGGCGCTCGCGGCGTCGTGCGCGCTCGTCGTCGGCCTCTCCGCCGCCGGCGTCGTCACAGCGCCTGCCACGACGAGCGTGGAGCAGCAGATCGCGGCGGGGGAGCAGGCAGCGCAGGCGACGCAGGCCGCGTCGGACGCCCCGGCGGAGGCCGCTCCGGAGGCGGCCGCCCCGGAGGGGGAAGCACCGGCAGACGGAGCCGGGCCCGACCCGGCCGCCTCGCCCGCACCGGACCCCGAGCCCGGGGCCGACGAGGTGCCGGCGGCGCCGGTCGCCGCGCCGACGGGCGACCAGGTCACCGTCGTCGGCGACTCGGTGACGCTCGCGAGCGCGCCCGCGCTCCTGTCCGCGCTCCCGGGCGCCTACGTCGACGGCGCGGTCTCGCGCCAGGTCAAGGACGGGCCGGCGGCGCTCGCCGCCGCGCGCGGCGCGGGCGCGCTGCGGCCCTACGTCGTCGTCTCGCTCGGGACGAACAGCACCGCGAGCGCCGCGGCGATGGACGAGCTGCTCGCGGCGATCGGGCCCGACCACCGCGTCGTGCTCGTCACCGGGTACGCCGACCGGCCGTGGGTCCCGGGCACCAACGCCGAGATCGTCGCCGCCGCGGGCCGGCACCCCGGCGTGGTCGTCGCGGACTGGTCGGCCGCGGCGGCCGCGGACCCCTCCGTGCTCGGCCCGGACGGCGTGCACCCCACGGACGCCGGCGCGACGGCGTACACCGCGGTCGTCGTCGACGGCCTGACCCGCGCGGCGGCGCTGGGTTCCACGACCCGTTGATCCCTCCGCGGCCGTCGTGCCGCGCCCGCCCGGGGCGAGGCACCGGGTGACTTCTGCCGTGCGGGCCGGTCCGCCCGGCGTTTCCTCTCGCGCCGTCGTCGGAATCCCGACAAGGTGGAGCACGACCGCGAAATGTGCGATCGACACACGACGTCCACATCCGGCGCGGGGCGGCTCCGCCGTGGCCCGTCGACCGACCGAGGAGACCCATGAGCGAGAGCACCGCCGGCGGCCCGCCGCGCGACGAGAACGAGCCGCGGCTCCCCTCGGACGCCGCCCCGGCGTCCGAGAACCCGTACGCGGCGGCCGAGCCGTCGGTCCCGCCCCGGGAGCCCGCAGCGTCCGAGCCCGCCGCGCCGCAGCCGCGGCCCGCGCCCACGCGACCCGCGTCGCCGCCCCCGGCCGGGCCGCCGCCCGCACAGCCGTACGGTGCCCCGCCCGCAGGTGCGTACCCCCCGCCTGCGGGGCCGCCGCCCGGTCAGCCGTACGGCCAGCAGCCGCCGGGGCAGCCGCCGTACGGCGGGCAGCCCGGCTACCCGCCGCCGGCCGCGCCGTACGGGCAGCCGGGCTACCCGGGGCAGACGGTCCAGGTCCAGGACGCCTTCTCCTACGGCTGGGACAGGTTCACGCAGAACGTCGGCGTCATCCTCGGCGGCGTCCTCACGTACGTCGCCGTGCTCGCCGGCCTGTCGGTCGCGTTCTGGGCGATCCTCGTCGGGACGGCGCAGACGACCGTCGACCCGGTCACCGGCGAGGTCAGCACGGCGGGCGGGTTCGCGTTCGGGTTCGGCACGTTCCTGTTCGTCGCGATCTTCGTCGTGCTGGGCTTCCTCGTGCAGGCCGCGGTGGTCAACGTGTCGCTCCTGGTCACCCGGGGCAAGAAGCTCGAGTACGCGGACTTCTTCCGGTACCCGAACCTCGGCACCGTGATCCTCGCCGCCCTCCTCATCGGGCTCGCGACGGGCGTGCTGGCCATCACGATCGTGGGACCGATCGTGTTCGTCTTCTTCGCCCAGTTCACGCTGTTCTACGTGATCGACAAGAACCTCGGCGTCTTCGACGCGTTCAAGGCGAGCTTCACCGTCGTGAGCAGGAACCTCGGCACCGTCGTGCTGCTGTTCCTCGGCGTGTACCTCGCCCAGCTCGTCGGGACGCTCCTGTGCTACGTCGGTCTGCTCGTCGCGCTGCCCGTCGCCCAGATCGCGACGGCGTACGTGTACCGACGCCTGAACGCTGAGCAGCCCGTCTGAGGAGGGTGGGCGTCGCGGTGCTCGCCGCGCGCCCAGGCCTCTGAGCAGCCAGGATAGGACCGAGCACGTCGAGGACGCGTGCTGCCCGCAGCACGTGACGACGAGGAACGAGGTGCACCATGACGGACCCCACGAACCCGGGCGGTCAGCCGCCCCGCGACGACGAGCCGACGCCGACGGACGGTTCCGGCACCCCGCAGCAGCCCGCAGAGCCGCCCGCGGGTCCGGCCCCGGACCAGCCCGCGGGCCCACCACCCACGACCCCCGACGCTCCGCCGGCCTCGCCGTACGGACCGGGCGGGGCGACGCCGCAGGACCCGGCCGCGCCGCCGTCGGGTCCGCCGGCCTGGGGTGCGCCGCAAGACCCGGCCGCACCGCCGTCGGGCCCGCCCGCGTACGGCGCACCCGGAGCGTACGGCGCACCCGCGGGCGCGCCGGGCGACCCCACGGCCCCCGGACCGACCGCCCCGCCGCCGGGCGCCTACCCGCCGCCGTCCGGCGCCTACCCGCCTCCGCCGGGTTCCTACCCCCAGGCGGCGGGCGGCTACGGCGCCCAGCCCGGGTACACGGGACCCGCGTTCGCGGTGGGTGAGGCGATCTCCTACGGCTGGCGCAAGGTCACCTCGAACCTCGGGCCGTGGATCCTCGTCGCGCTCATCTTCATCGCCGTCAACGTGGCCTGGAGCTGGATCTCGGGCGGGTTCGACCAGTTCCAGGACCAGTACGACTTCACGGACACGAACTTCGCCGCCGTCAGCGGCATCACCTTCACGAGCATCCTGCTCGGGATCGTCGGCACCGTCATCGGCTACCTCATCACCGCGTTCTTCACGCGCGGCGCGCTCGACGAGGTGGACGGGCGCCGCCCGGACGTCGCGGCGTTCTTCCGCATCGGAAACGTCGTCAACGTGCTGCTCGCGGCGCTGATCGTCGGCATCCTGACGGGCATCGGCTTCGTGCTGTGCATCCTGCCGGGCTTCGCGGTGCTGCTCTTCTCGGCGTTCGTCTACTACGTCGCGCTCGACCAGGGCGTCGACGCGATCACGGCGATCCGGACGAGCTTCTCGCTCGTGGCCAAGAACTTCGGCCAGGTGTTCCTGCTGCTGCTCGCGCTCTTCGGCATCAACATCCTCGGCGCGATCCCCTGCGGCCTCGGCCTGTTCGTCACGATCCCGCTGAGCTACGTGGCCGTGGGCTTCGCCTACCGCCGCCTCACGGGGGGAGTGCCGGCCGCCTGACGGCCGGTCGTCGTCGCCCGTCCACCGCGCCCCGGTGCCGCTCGACGGTGCCGGGGCGCGGCGCGTCCGGACCCCGGGGCGAGGTCAGGGCGCCGTGACGAAGTCGATGAGCTCCTCGACGCGCCCGAGCAGGGACGGCTCGAGGTCGGCGTACGTGCGGACGGTGCCGAGGATGCGCTGCCACGCGCGGCCGACGTCCTCGGCGGTGTCCGCGGGCCAGCCGAGCTCGCGCAGGATGCCGCGCTTCCACTCCGTGCCCCGCTCGATCACGGGCCAGCGGTCGAGGCCGACGCGCGCAGGCTTCACGGCCTGCCACACGTCGACGTACGGGTGCCCGAGCACGAGCACGGTGCCCGCGGGGGAGCGGCGCAGGGCCTCGTCGGCGATCCGCCGCTCCTTGCTCCCGGGGACGAGGTGGTCCACGAGCACGCCCACGCGCCGCTGCGGCGTCGGTCCGAAGTCCGCGAGCGCCGCCGCGAGGTCGTCGACGCCGTGCAGGGGCTCGACGACGACGCCCTCGACGCGCAGGTCGTCGCCCCACACCTTCTCGACGAGCTCGGCGTCGTGCTTGCCCTCGACCCAGATGCGGCTGCCGCGGGCCACGCGCGCCCGCTGCCCGACGACGGCCCGCGAGCCGGACGCGGTGCGTGCCGGAGCCGCGGGGGCGCGGGACGTGACGGGCGCGGTGAGCTCGACCGGCTCGCCGTCGACCCAGAACCCGGGCCCGAGCGGGAACGTCCGCGTGCGGCCGGCGCGGTCCTCGAGCACGACGACGTGCATGCCGCCCGACTTCTCGACGCGGACGACGGCGCCGACCCACCCCGTCTGCACCTCCTCGACCACGAGCCCGCGCTCGGCGGGCTGCGGTCGGGACACCGGTCGCGCGCGGTGGTGGGCGGGGGCGGGCGTGCCGCCGAGGACGTCGGAGCCATAACGGTCGAAGGACACGCCGTCACCCTAGGTCAGCGCCGGACGCACCCCGCCGAGATCGGCCCGTGCGTCGCGACATCGACCTGCCGAGGGCCGATCTCGGACGCTCGGGCCGATCTCGGCGCGCTCCGGACCCGGCTCCCGACGCGCGCGGCCCCGGGGGCGGGTGGTACGACGGAGCGGTGAGCCCGCAGCGCGCCGAACCGGACCCGAACCGCTGGCGCGTGCTGCCCGTCTGCCTCGCGGTGGGCTTCGTCACGACGCTCGACGTCTCGATCGTCAACGTCGCCCTGCCGTCGATCGAGTCGTCTCTCGACGCGGGCCCCACGGAGCTCCAGCTCGTCGTCGCGGGCTACACGCTCGCGTTCGGGCTCGCCCTGGTTCCCGCCGGCCGCCTCGGTGACGCGGGCGCCCGGCGCTCGCTGTTCATCGCCGGGCTGGTGGGCTTCGCGCTCATGAGCCTCGCGTGCGGGCTCGCGCCGACCGACACGTGGCTGGGCGTCGCGCGACTGCTCCAGGGCGTGAGCGCGGGCATCCTCAACCCGCAGGTCGTCGGGCTCATCCAGCAGCAGTTCTCCGGGTTCGAGCGCGGCCGGGCGTTCGGCATGTTCGGCGCGACGATCGGCGTCTCGACGGCGCTCGGCCCGCTGCTCGGCGGGCTCATCATCGCGGCGGCCGGCTCCGCGGACGGCTGGCGCTGGGTGTTCCTCGTGAACCTCCCGGTCGTGGCCGTCCTGCTGCCGTTCGCGTGGCGGCTCGTGCCCGGGCCACCGCCCGCCGACGCGCGGACCAGAGGGGGCCCGCGTCGCCTCGACCTCGTCGGGCTGGCGCTCCTGGGCGCCGCGACGCTCGGCGTCATGATGCCGTTCGTCACGACCACGGGACAGGGCGACGACGCGTCGCGCTGGTGGTGGCTGGCCGCCGCGGCGGCGGCGGGACTCGCGGCCGTCGTCTGGGAACGCCGGTACCAGCGCCGCACGGGGGAGGCGGTGCTCGACCCGCAGGTGGTCGGGCTCGGGTCGTTCCGCAACGGGGCGCTGCTCGGACTCGCCTACTTCGCGGGCTTCACGGGGATCTTCCTCGTCGTCACGCTCTACCTCCAGGACGAGCTCGGGTACACGCCGCTCCAGGCGGGGCTCGTCGGGACGCCCTTCGCGGTGGCATCGGGGGTCTCCGCCTGGTTCTCGGGACGGTGGGTCGCGCGGTGGGGCCGCCAGCTCGTCGTGGGCGGCGTGCTGCTCGTCCTCGTCGGGGTGGTCGCGGCCGACGCCGTGGTGCGACTGCTCGGGGACGACCCCGGCGCCGTCGGGCCGGCGCTCGCGGGCGCGCTGCTGGTCGCCGGGGCGGGCAGCGGCACGGTCATCGCGCCGAACCAGACCCTCACCCTGTCCGAGGTCCCCGTGAGCCGTGCGGGAGTGGCGGGGAGCATGCTCCAGCTCGGCCAGCGCATCGGGTCCGCGGTCGGGATCTCGGTCGTGCTGTCCGTGTACTACGGCGGGCTGGCGAGCGGCGACACGGCGGCGCACGCGACGGGGCGCGCGCTGCTCGTGACGATCGTGCTCGTCGCGCTCGCGCTCGTCGTCGGGCTCGTGGACCTGCGTTCGCGACGAGCGGAGGACCGCGGGACGGGCCGCGCGGACGCGTAGGATTGGCACTCGGAGGTCGAGAGTGCCGACGCCCGCGCGCCCGCCCGGGGCGGCGACGGCGCGGCACACGGAGGTGGACGTGAGCGAGGAGCGCCGGCTCGAGGTGCTGCGGGCGATCGTCGAGGACTACGTCCTCACGCGCGAGCCCGTGGGGTCGCGCGTGCTCACCGAGCGGCACAGCCTCGGCGTCTCGCCCGCGACGATCCGCAACGACATGGCCGCCCTCGAGGACGCCGGGTTCATCGCGCAGCCGCACACGTCCGCGGGCCGCATCCCGACGGACAAGGGCTACCGCCTCTTCGTCGACCGGCTGTCGGGCGTGAAGCCGCTGTCGGCGCCGGAGAAGCGCGCGATCGAGACCTTCCTCTCCGAGGGGGTCGACCTCGACGACGTCATCGCCCGCGCCGGGCGCCTGCTCGCGCAGCTCACGGGCCAGGTCGCGGTCGTGCAGTACCCGTCCCTGAGCCGGTCCGGGCTGCGCCACCTCGAGCTCGTGCCCGTCGGGGAGTCGCGCCTGCTCGTCGTCATCATCACGGACACGGGCCGCGTCGAGCAGCGCACGCTCGAGGTCGCGAGCGTGCCCGACGAGGGCACGCTCGTGGAGGTCCGCGCGCGGCTCAACGCCGCCGCGGCCGGCAAGCGCCTCACCGACCTCGCGCCGGGGCTCGCCGCCGTGACGGAGAGCTTCCACCCCGACGACGCCCCGCTCGTGCGCGCCGTGGGCGACCTCGTCGCCCAGACGCTCGCGGAGGAGAGCGAGGAGCGCCTCGTGCTCGCCGGCACGGCGAACCTCGCCCGCGCGGGCATG
The DNA here is from genome assembly GCF_001647255.1 of Cellulosimicrobium sp. I38E. Lineage (NCBI taxonomy): Bacteria > Bacillati > Actinomycetota > Actinomycetes > Micrococcales > Promicromonosporaceae > Cellulosimicrobium > Cellulosimicrobium sp. I38E. The sequence continues at coordinate 55,250 of NZ_LUAZ01000072.1, read as the reverse complement.
CGGTTCGAGCACGCGCTGCGCCCGGTCCTCGAGGCGCTCGAGGAGCAGGTGGTCCTCCTCGGCCTGCTCACCGAGATGGCCGCGGAGTCCGGCGTGAGCGTCCGGATCGGGCACGAGACCCAGCTCGAGGGCCTCGTCGAGACCTCCGTCGTGACGACCGGTTACGGTAACGACGGTGACACGGTCGCCCTCGTCGGCTCGATCGGGCCGACGCGCATGGACTATCCCGGGACCATCGCGGCGGTGCGCGCCGTCGCGCGCTACCTGTCACGGGTGCTCGGCACGTGAGCCCCGCCGCGGCCTCCCCGCACGCGGCGGGCACCCTCGACGACCGGCCCCGTGCCGGTCTCACGACTCCCACCAGCCCCTTCACGACCGGCCCCGTGCCGGCCTCACGACCCGCACCAGCAGAGAGTGACGTGTGAGCGACTACTACGAGATCCTGGGCGTGGCGCGCGACGCCAGCCAGGACCAGATCAAGAAGGCGTACCGCAAGCTCGCGCGCGAGCTGCACCCGGACGTCGCGGGCGAGGAGGCGGGCGACCGCTTCAAGGACGTCGCGCGCGCGTACGAGGTGCTCTCCAACCCCGAGAAGCGCCAGCAGTACGACCTCGGCGTCGACCCGAGCGCGCCCGGCGGCGGCAGCGGCCCCATGGGCGGCGGGTTCGGCTTCCAGGACATCTTCGAGACGTTCTTCGGCGGCGGGCAGGCGCAGCAGGGCCCCATCCCGCGCGCCCGGCGCGGCCAGGACGCGCTCGTGCGGCTCGACATCGACCTGTCCGAGGCGACGTTCGGCGCGCAGCGAGAGCTCCAGGTGGACACCGCGGTCGTGTGCGGGACGTGCGGCGGCTCGTGCTGCCGCCCGGGCACCTCGCCGCGCACGTGCGAGGTCTGCCACGGCCGCGGCACGGTCCAGCGCGTCGCGCGCTCGTTCCTCGGCCAGGTCATGACGAGCGCCCCGTGCGCCGCGTGCCAGGGCTTCGGCACCGTCATCCCCGAGCCGTGCGCCGAGTGCTCCGGCGAGGGCCGCGTGCGCAGCCGCCGCAGCATCACCGTCAACGTCCCCGCGGGCGTCGACACCGGCACGCGCATCAAGCTCACCGCGCAGGGCGAGGTCGGCCCGGCCGGCGGCCCCGCGGGCGACCTCTACGTCGAGATCCGCGAGCGCAACCACGACACGTTCGTGCGCCGCGGCGACGACCTGCACTGCACGCTCCAGGTGCCCATGACCGCCGCCGCCCTCGGCACGGTCCTCGAGCTCGAGACGCTCGACGGCGCGCAGGAGATCGACCTGCGCCCGGGCACGCAGCCGGGCCAGATCGTCACGCTCAAGAACCTGGGCGTCGGGCACCTGCACGGCAGCGGCCGTGGCGACCTCAACGTGCACATCGAGGTCCAGGTGCCGCGCGAGCTCGACGAGGAGCAGGAGCAGCTCCTGCGCACGCTCGCGACGCTGCGCGGCGAGGAGCGGCCCGAGCCGCGCCTGTCCGCCGCGCACCCGGGCGTGTTCTCGCGTCTGCGCGACAAGCTCTCCGGGCGCTGAGAGGGGCGGGCGCGTGAGTGCTCCGGTGTTCCTCGCCGAGACCGGGCTCGACGCCGTCGCGCCCGGCGACCGCTACGTCCTCGACGGGGCGGAGGGTCGCCACGCGGGCGTCGTCCAGCGCCGCGGGACGGGCGAGCGGGTCGACGTCGTGGACGGGGACGGGCTGCGCCTGCGCTGCGTCGTCGAGCACGCCGACGCGGGCCGCGTGACCCTGCTCGTCCAGGAGGTCGACCGCGAGCCCGCGCCCGCCGTCGTCGTGACGCTGGTGCAGGCCCTGGCCAAGGGCGACCGCGACGAGATGGCGATCGAGGCGGCCACCGAGATCGGGGTCGACGTCGTGGTCCCCTGGCAGGCGGAGCGCTCCGTCGTCGTGTGGCGGGGCGAGCGCGCCGCGAAGTCCCGCGCCCGCTGGCTCGCGACAGTCCGCACCGCGACGAAGCAGGCGCGGCGCGCGCGCCTGCCGCACGTGGAGGTGGCCCTCGACTCGCGCGGCCTCGCCGCCCGGGCGGCCGACGTCGTCGCGCGCGGCGGGTGCGCGATCGTGCTGCACGAGGAGGCGGCGACGCCGCTCGCCGACGTCGTGCTGCCCGACGGCGCGACCGCGGACGGCGGCCCCGCGCCCGAGGTGCTGGTCGTCGTCGGCCCGGAGGGCGGGATCTCCGACCGCGAGGTCGCCGACCTCACCGCGGCCGGCGCGGTCGCGGCCCGGCTGGGGCCGCACGTGCTGCGCACGTCGACCGCGGGACCCGTCGCCGTCGCGCTGCTCGCCGAGCGCCTCGGCCGCTGGGGCGTGGGGGCCGGGCCTGGACTAGCCTCGGGGTCATGACGAGCACCGACGCACGCACGGACCCGGACTGCCTCTTCTGCCGCATCGTCGCGGGCGAGCTCCCCGCCGACGTCGTGGCGACGAGCGAGCGCTCGATCGCCTTCCGGGACATCGACCCGCAGGCCCCCGTGCACGTGCTCGTCGTGCCGCGCGACCACCACGGCGACATCGCCCAGCTCGCGGCCGCCGACCCGGAGCTGCTGAGCGACGTCGTCGCGCTCGCCGACGAGGTCGCGGGCGACCAGGCCGACGGCCAGTTCCGCCTCATCTTCAACTCCGGCCCGCGCGCCGGGCAGAGCGTGTTCCACGTGCACGGGCACGTCATCGCGGGCGCCGAGCTCGGGTGGACGCCCGCCTGAGCCCTGCGCGAAAGGACGTGTGGGGCCCGGGCGCGCTCGGTACGATGGAGGCGATCTGCGGGGCCGTGGCGGCCCCGGCCCTACCGTCCGACCGAAGGAGCGCAGCGGCGCAAGCCGGCTCATGACCTCTCCGTCCCGAGAACCCGACCCCCAGCCGCACCGGGTCGAGCACCGCATCGTCATCCCGAACCACGTGCCGATGGTGGCGCTCCTCGGCAGCCGCGACTCCGTGCTCCGGGCCGTCGAGGAGGGGTTCGGCTCGGTCGACGTCCACGTGCGCGGCAACGAGATCGCGGTCTCCGGCCCTCCGGGGGACGTCGCGCTCGCCTCGCGCCTGCTCGACGAGCTCGTCGAGGTCGTCGAGGCCGGCACGCAGCTCACCGCCGACGTCGTCTCGCGCTCCATCGCGATGCTCACGGCCGCGACGGCGTCGCGCCCGGCCGAGGTGCTGACGCTCAACATCCTGTCGAGCCGCGGGCGCACGATCCGGCCCAAGACCGTCGGGCAGAAGCGCTACGTCGAGGCGATCGACGCGAGCACCATCACGTTCGGCATCGGACCCGCGGGCACCGGCAAGACGTACCTCGCGATGGCCAAGGCCGTCCAGGCGCTCCAGTCCAAGCAGGTCAACCGGATCATCCTCACGCGCCCGGCGGTCGAGGCGGGGGAGCGGCTCGGGTTCCTGCCCGGCTCGCTCACGGAGAAGATCGACCCGTACCTGCGCCCGCTGTACGACGCGCTGCACGACATGATCGACCCCGACTCGATCCCCAAGCTGATCGAGGCGGGCACGATCGAGGTCGCGCCGCTGGCGTTCATGCGCGGCCGCAGCCTCAACGACTCGTTCATCATCCTCGACGAGGCGCAGAACACGACGACCGAGCAGATGAAGATGTTCCTCACGCGCCTCGGGTTCGGGTCGCGCATGGTCATCACGGGCGACGCGACGCAGGTCGACCTGCCGGGCGGCACCCAGTCCGGGCTGCGCGTGATCGAGGACGTCCTCACGGGCGTGGACGACGTCGAGTTCTGCCGCCTCACGTCGTCCGACGTCGTGCGCCACCGACTGGTGAGCGAGATCATCGACGCGTACGCGCGGTGGGACCTCGCGTCCGGGACCGGCGCCGGGGCGCGACAGGGGACGGGCGGCGGACCGCGCCGCCGCGACGACGAGCGCCGCGGACGCCCCGCGGCCAGGGACCGACGGACGAGGGACGACGCGTGAGCATCGAGGTCAACAACGAGACCGAGGCCGAGGTCGACGAGGCCGAGTTCGCGGCGCTCGCGCGCTACGTGCTCGACGCGATGCGCGTGCACCCGCAGAGCGAGCTGTCGATCCTCTTCGTCGACACCGACGTCATGACCGAGCTGCACGTGCGCTGGATGGACGAGCCCGGCCCGACGGACGTGCTCTCCTTCCCCATGGACGAGCTGCGGCCGGGCCGCGACGGCGAGACGTCCGGCCCCGGCCAGCTCGGCGACGTCGTGCTGTGCCCCGAGGTCGCCGCGCAGCAGGCGGTCACCGCGGGTCACTCGACCGCGGAGGAGATGCTGCTGCTCACGACGCACGGCATCCTGCACCTGCTCGGCTACGACCACGCCGAGCCGGAGGAGGAGAAGGAGATGTTCGCGCTCCAGCGCAAGCTGCTCCTGACCTTCCTCGCCGGCCGGTGAGCGGCGAACCCGTCGCGCTCCTGGCGGTCCTGACCGTCCTCACGGTCGTGCTCGCCGCGGCGCTGAGCGCCGGGGAGGCGGCGGTGCTGCGCGTGACGCGCGCGGCGGTGAGCGAGGCCGCGCTCGGCGACGACCTGACGACGCCGCCGCGTCCCTCGGGGCGTCGCGCGCTCGTCCTGCTCGCGGACCCGGCCGCGACCGCCCGCTCCGTCGGCTTCGTGCGCGTCGTCGCCGAGGTCGCCGCGATCACGTGCCTCACGCTGCTCGTCGCCGCGTGGCTCGAGCCGTGGTGGCAGGTCCTGCTCGTCGCGCTCGCGGTGAGCGTCGTCGTCGGGCTCCTCGTCGTGCGCGTCAGCCCCCGGTCGCTGGGCCGCCGGCACGCCGTCCGTACCCTGCTCGCGCTCTCGGGCCTCCTCACGGGGATCGTCGCCGCGACCCGCTGGCTCACCCGCCTCGCGCCCGCGCCCGACTCGGGGGCGCACGAGCGCGAGCTCCAGGACATGGTGGACCGCGTGAACGAGTCCGAGGTCATCGAGGACGAGGAGCGCGAGCTCATCCGCTCGGTGTTCGAGCTGGGCAGCACGCTCACGCGCGAGGTCATGGTCCCCCGCACGGACATGGTCACGACCTCGCGGGACACGCCGCTGCGCAAGACGCTGTCGCTGTTCCTGCGCTCCGGGTTCTCCCGCATCCCCGTGACGGGGACGTCCGCGGACGACCTCGTCGGCGTCGCCTACTTCAAGGACGTCGTGCGCGTCCTCCAGGGTGGTCCGGGCACGGACGCGCGACCCGTGGGTGACGTCGCACGCGCCGCGATCTTCGTGCCCGAGTCCAAGCCCGTGGACGACCTGCTGCGCGAGATGCAGGCGTCGTCGTCGCACATCGCGATGGTCGTCGACGAGTACGGCGGCATCGCAGGGCTCGTGACCATCGAGGACGCGCTCGAGGAGATCGTCGGCGAGCTGACGGACGAGCACGACCGGCCCGAGCCCGAGGTCGAGGACCTCGGCGAGGGCGTGCTGCGCGTCCCCGCCCGGCTCGGCGTGGACGAGCTCGGCGAGCTCTTCGGGCTCGACCTGGACGACGACGACGTGGACACCGTCGGCGGCCTGCTCGCCAAGACCCTCGGCAAGGTCCCGCTGCCCGGCTCCGTGGCCGACGTCCACGGCCTGCGGATCGAGGCCGACCGGGTCGAGGGCCGGCGCAAGCAGCTCGCGACCGTCCTCGTCTCCCACACCGCTCCACCGTCCGCCGTGCCGCCCGCGGCGCCCCACGAGCCGGAGACCCCGGCCGACACCCGACCCTCCCTCCCGACCGTGAAGGACACCCCGTGAGCACGACCACCCCTGAGCACCGCTCCGGATTCGCCTGCCTGGTCGGGCGGCCCAACGCCGGCAAGTCGACCCTGACCAACGCCCTCGTGGGCCAGAAGGTCGCCATCACGTCCGGACGGCCGCAGACGACGCGCCACACGATCCGCGGGATCGTGCACCGGCCCGACGCGCAGCTCGTGCTCGTCGACACGCCGGGCCTGCACCGGCCCCGCACGCTGCTCGGCGAGCGTCTCAACGACCTCGTGCGCGAGACGCTGACCGAGGTCGACGTCATCGCGTTCTGCCTGCCCGCCGACCAGAAGATCGGCCCGGGCGACCGCTTCATCGCGAACGAGCTCGCCGAGCTGATGCGCGGGCGCCGCGGCACGCCCGTGGTCGCCGTCGTGACGAAGGCCGACCTCGTGGACCGCGGCACGCTCGCCGCGCACCTGCTCGCCGTGGACCGGCTGGGGGAGGTCGCGGGCGGCTGGGCGGACATCGTGCCGGTCTCGGCGCAGGACGGCTACCAGGTGGACGTCCTCACCGACGTCCTGGTCTCGCACCTCCCCGAGGGGCCGGAGCTCTACCCGGGCGGCGAGCTCACCGACGAGCCCGAGGCCGTGATGGTCGCGGAGCTCGTGCGCGAGGCCGCGCTCGAGGGCGTGCGCGACGAGCTGCCGCACTCACTCGCCGTCCAGGTCGAGGAGATCGTGCCCCGCGAGGGCAGCGGCGACGAGGCCAGCGGGCGCCCGCCCCTGCTCGACGTGCGGGTCAACCTCTTCGTCGAGCGCGACTCGCAGAAGGCGATCGTCATCGGCCGGGGCGGTTCGCGGCTGCGCGAGGTCGGCACGCGCGCCCGCCACGGCATCGAGGCGCTCCTCGGGACCCGCGTCTACCTCGACCTGCACGTCAAGGTCGCCAAGGACTGGCAGCGCGACCCCAAGCAGCTCCACCGTCTCGGGTTCTGACGCGTCCGACGACCCGGCGGGGGAGAGCCCCCGTCCGGTCGTCGGGGCGGCACCAGGGACCCGCGTCCGGGGCGCGACGTACGATTCCCCGGTGATCTTCCGGACCGCCGCGACCACCGCCGCCCTCGCGATCGTCCTCGCGATCGTCGGTGCGGTCACGGGACCGCAGTGGGACCCGGTGCCCGTGACCGAGCACCTGGAGCCCGCGACGCCCGACACCACGATCGGCGGCCAGCCCCCCGGCGGCGCCGCCCCGGTCGGCACGTTCGAGGTGCGCGAGACGGACGTGACGATCCGGCTCGACGGCGCGACGGTCGGCGGCATCCTGCGCGAGCCCGTCGACGCGGGGGACGACCTCCCGGGCGTGGTGTTCGTGCACGGCGCGGGCACGGGCCTGGCGACGGAGGCCTTCGTCGACGTCGCGGCCGACCTTGCGAGCGCCGGCGTCGTCACGCTCGTCCCGGACAAGCGCCTCGACACGTACACGACGCGCCACCGCGACTACGAGGCCATGGCTCGCGACTACGAGCGCTCCGTGGACCTGCTCCGGGCGAGGCCGGGGGTCGACCCGGACCAGGTCGGCCTGTACGGGGAGTCGGAGGGCACGTGGATCGTGCCCGTCATGGCGGTCGAGGACCCGACGATCGCGTTCTCCGTGCTCGTGTCCGCCCCGGTCGTGCCGCCGCGCCAGCAGGCCGCGTTCGCGGTCGACAGCTACCTGCGCAACACCGACGTCCCGCACGGCGTGTTCCGCGCGATCCCGCGCGCGGTCGGCATGGCGATCCCGGGAGGTGGGTTCGAGTACGCCGACTTCGACGTCGAGCCGTTCCTCGAGCGGCTCACCCAGCCGGTCCTCGTCGTCTACGGCACCGCGGACCCGTCGATGCCGGTCGAGCAGGGCGCGCAGCAGATCCTCGACGCGACCGGACCGTCGTCGGAGTCCGGCGGCGCCGACGTCACCGTCCGGTTCTACGAGGACGCGAACCACGGGATCAAGATCGACGACGTGCTCGTCCCCGACTTCCCACGCGACCTCGGGGCCTGGATCACGTCCCTCCCGGACAGCGCGACCGCGCAGCCGCAGGTGGCCGGTGCCGAGCCGAACCAGCAGTACCTCGCGGGGCCCGTCCCGACCCCCCGGTGGCTGGGCAACGGCGACCTCCTCGTCGGGCTCGTGCTCGGTGCCGTGGGCCTGCTCGTGCTCGGTCCGGTCGTCGGGCTCCTCGGCGGGCTCGTGCGGCGCCTGCGTCGCGTCGCCGGGCGCCCGAGCGCGCCTGCCGGGCTCGCGCCCGGCTTCCGCGTCCCGCTCGCCGGCCTCGGGGCGGGGGCGGTCGGGACGACGGCGGCCCTCGTCGTCTATCTCGTCGCCGTGGCGCGGCTCGCGCTCGACTACGAGAAGGACGCCTGGGTCGTGCAGGGCGGCTGGGTGGGGGTCCGGCTCGTCGGCCTCGCGACGCTCGTCGCGGCGGCGCTGCTCATCAACCGGTCGGCCGAGGTGCGGGCCACCCGCCGCGCCGCGGCGGACCTGGCCGACGCGTCGGGCACGGACGTCGTCGACGAGGGCCGGGCGGGGGTCCTGCGGGTCGCGCGGGGCGTGACGACGCGCGTCATGCTGTGGTGCGTCGTGGTGGGCTCCGCCCTCCTGCTCGTGATCCTCGCGTACTGGGGCGTGTACCAGCTCGGCATCTGACCGCTCGCCCGGGCGCGGGCGCCCCCGCGTGCGTATCGTGGACAGGTGAGGCGCCGTCGGCTCGCGCAGGACCGGGCGGCTCGTGCCGGGCACGTCACCCACGAGCCGACGACGGACGGTGCCAGCGCACCGGCGAGCTTCGTCAGCTTCGAGCTCCTCCCGCCCGAGCTGCGCACCGACGACCGCTTCGACGCCGTGTTCGACGGCGAGCCCGAGGCGGCGCGCGACCGCGGCACGCCCGCGGCGACCGCCCCGGGGGCTCGGGACGACCGACGTCGCTCCCCGCACCCGCAGGGCTCCGGGAACGTGCCGCGACCCTCGACCGCCGCGGCGCGGTTCGCCCCGGTCGGGCGCGAGCGCGGGCCGTCCCGGGAGAACGGCGACGCGGACGCGCCGCGGCGTGCCTGGTACGCGCACCCCGTGCCGTGGGTCGCCGTCGCGGTCGCCGCCGCGTTCGCGGGCTCGGTCGCCTTCACGGCGTCGATGGAGGACGCGCGGCCCGTCGACGTCACCGCGCTCGCGGGTGGGCTGCGCCCGCTCGAGGAGCCGCCCGAGGCGCGGTGGACCGTCCCGGTCGCGCCGGGCTCCGAGATCGTCCCGGCGGTGGGCGCCGTCGTCACGGTCGACGGAGGGCTCACGGCCTACTCGGTCGACGATGGCTCGGTGCTCTGGCGGTCCGAACGCCTGGGCGACCGGGCCACGTGCCTGCCGGCGCAGGGCGAGCCCGCCCGCGAGGTGGTCGTGTGCGCCGTGCCGTCGGGGTGGCGTGAGCAGGTCGCCCGGCTGGTCACGGTCCGGTCCGGGTCGGGCGAGGTCGTCGGGGACCGGACGGTGGAGACCGCCGGCCGGCTGTCGGTCGTGCCGGTCGGCGCCACCGACGTCGTGCGCGCCTGGTGGCGGGGTGGCGACGTCGCCGTCGTGCGCGAGGACGCGGCGACCGGAGAGGTCCGCTGGGACCGCTCGCTCGAGCACGACGGGCTCGGGCGTGGGGGCGACGTCGTGCTCGACGTCCGCCGCGGGGTGGTGGACGTCCTGGCGCCGGGCGTCGCCGCGGCGCTCACCGAGGACGGCCGCTCGCTCGTCGAGGACGACGTGTGGACCATCGTGCGGCTCCAGGACGGGCGCTACGTGGGGAACGAGTACGGGCGCGGCACGGCGACCGTCTTCACGGCCGCGGGCGAGCCGGCCTTCCGGATCAAGGGTCGCGTTCTCGAGTCGCCGCTCTCCGACGGCTCCGCCCCGGGGGTGATCGTCACGAACACGTTCGGGAGCATCGTGGGGGTCGACGCGGCGACCGGCTCGGAGCTCTGGTCCCTCCCGGGGACGGGCCTGCGGGCGGTGGCGCGCGTCGACGGGCGGGTGGTCGTGCAGACGGACTCGTCGTACCGCAGCGTCGACGCGCGGACCGGCGAGGAGGCCTGGGCCGTGGACCTCGACGACAGCGGGCCCTGGCCGGTGCTCACGGACGGACGATCTCTCTTCGTGACCGAGCGCGGCCGGGAGGGGCAGGGGCTCGTCTCGCTCGCGCTCGACGACGGGGCCGTCGAGTGGCGGTGGACGCTGCCCGAGGACACCTACCACGTGGTCGCGGTCGAGGGCCGGCTCTTCCTGCTCGGCGTCGACCGGCTGACGGCCGTGTCCTGAGCCGTGCCCTCGGATCGGGGCCCGCGCCGCGTGGGCGCTTGAAGACGCACGTGATGAACCGGTAGAAACGGTCGGGGCCCGTCGGGCCGGCGTGCGTGCGTACGGCACGGCGCGACAGCGTAGGGAGTGCACGATGACCAACCAGACAGAGCCGGCCGAGGACCCGCAGCCCCGTGCTGCGGGCACCGGGCCGACCACGGCGCCCGACGGCGTCGCGGTGGGTGACGGGGACTCCTCGGCCGAGCGCGCGCCGGTCGGGACGCCCGCGGAGCCGGGCGCCGGAGACGGCGGACCTGGCGGCGAGGAGAGGGCCGAGACGCCCGCCGAGCCGGTCGCCGCGTCGGGAGCCGCCTCGCCGTTTGCCGGGATCCCCGTGAGCGACTACGTGCGCGACGGCGTCGCCGCGCTCCTGCTCCTCGTGTCGCTCGCGCTGCCGTGGGACGCCGCGAGCCGCGCGTCCGACAAGATCGAGGTCGTCCTCCTGACGATCCTCTCCCTGCTCACGCTCGCGCTGCCGTACCTGGCACGCACCGGGGTGCTGCCCGCGACCTGGACCGTGCACACCACGCGAAAGGTCCGCCTGCTCGCCAACGCCCCGTACGTCCTGCTCGTCGGCGTGTACCTCGTCGTCGACGTCGTCGGGGGCGGTGACTTCCGTGACGGGTGGGGCGGCGTGGGCTCCGCGGCCGCGCTCGGGCTCGCAGGCGCGCTCCTCGCGGCGCAGCCGCGCGAGAGCGAGCTCGGACCGCAGGACCAGGACCGCGCCGTCACGAACCGGTGGCTCCAGGCGCTCCTCGTCGGGGCCGCCGTCCTGGCGGTGGCCGTCCTGCTCACGGTCGTCCTCACGATCACGGGGCCGCTTCTCGGCGGCGCCCTCTCCGTCCTGCTCGTGCTCGTCTCCGCGCTGTTCGTCCTCGCGCTCGCCGGGCTGCCGACGTACGGCACGTGGCGCCGGTCGGAGGCGGCGCGCCTCACGCTCGTCGGGCTGGGTGTCATCCTCGCGGTGGCGTTCGTGCTCGGCTCGGGCAACAACGGGCTCTTCACGATCGAGAGCACCCACCGCGGCCGTTTCGGGCTCGTGCTCGTCCCGGCGCTCGCCGCGATCGCCGCCGCGCCCGCCGTGCACCGGGCGATGGCCGCCGCCGACCCCGTGAAGACCTGGGTGCGCGTCGCCGTGAACGCCCTCGACCTCGCGCTCGTCGTCGCCGGGTACCTCGCCGTGACGGCCGTGCTCACGCTGGCCGAGGGCGCCCGCGGGGTGCCGGTCGTGCTCGCCGTCGTGGTGGGGGTGCTCGCGGCGGCCGTCGCGTTCGTCGCGCGCCGCTCGCTCGCCCGCGACGCGACGTCCGGCCGCCCGCTCGCCCTCGGCGGGGCCGGCGTGGTCGCCCTGCTGGGCATCGTCCTGCTCGTCGTGACGTCCAACCGGGTCGTGTTCGGCGGCGGCGTCGAGCACGTGCTCCTCGCGTTCGGGCTCCCGCTGCTCGTCGTCGGCGCCCTGACCGTCCCGCGCGAGGTGCGCGCGTACTTCGCCGAGCACCGCCCGGTGCCCGCCGCTGCCGCCGGGCAGGCGGCGCAGGCGTACGTCTGGCAGCCGCCCGCGCCCAAGCCGGTCCGCCCGGCGACCGCCGCTGCCTCCGGACCCGCGGTGGCGCAGCCGCCGGGCGGCTCCTACCCGGCGACCCCGCACGGCGCCGGGGCGTACCCGGGCGCCACGCAGACCGGGCCGGTCGCCGCGCAGCAGCCCGGCCGGGACCGCTGGGCCCCCGCAGGCGGCGACGCGACCGAGGTCCTCCCGGTCCAGCAGGTCGAGCCCGAGCGCAGCGGGTACGCCGCGCGCCCGGGGCTGGACCCCGACCAGGGCCCCTCGACCGCCGTCATGCCGGCGTACCAGGAGGGCCAGCCGGGCACCGGTCCGCAGCCGACCGCGCAGCCCGGCGCCGCGTCGCCCGCGCAGGGCTACCCGGGCTACGGCCAGCAGGGCTACCCCCAGCAGGGCTACCAGCAGCAGGCGCAGCCGCAGCAGGGTTACGGCCCCGGGTACGGGCAGCAGCCCGCGGCGCAGCCGCAGCAGTCGTACTCGCCGCCTGCCCAGGCGCCGGGCTTCACGGCCTCCCAGGCGCTCGACCCGAGCACGCCGCTCGAGGTCCTCGCGCAGATCGTCCAGGACGCGCCGCACCTGCGGCCCCAGGTGGCGGCGAACCCGTCCACCTACCCGGCGCTGCTGGAGTGGCTCGGCAACCTCGGCGACCCCGCCGTCGACGCCGCGCTGCGCTCGCGCCGCTGACCACCCGACGACGCCCGGCCGACCTCCCCGCGGAGGCGGCCGGGCGTCGTCGCGCCGCCGTGCGGGGGAGGCGCGGCCCCGCCGCGGCGTTCCCACGGACGACGTGCCCGAGGAGCGGACGTCCTCGGGTCACGGAGCGTGGAGGAGTACAGTGGCGTCGTGCACCTGATGCGGCAGCTCCTCCTTCGTTGCCGCGGCGAGGCTCTCTAGCCGGTCCCTCGTCGCGGTGGTCGGTGTGCCGGCTGACACCCATCAGACGACCCGAAGGACCCACGATGAACGCCTCAGCCCCCTCCTCGACGCCGACCGCCACGGACGCGAACCCGCAGCAGCCGTCGGGCATGCCGATCCACAAGTACCTGCCGTTCCACCGGCAGATCGACGTGTCGGTGCCCGACCGCACGTGGCCCGACAAGCGCATCGAGACAGCTCCCCGCTGGTGCGCGGTCGACCTGCGCGACGGTAACCAGGCCCTCATCGAGCCCATGAACGCGGAGCGCAAGCTGCGCATGTTCGAGCTGCTCGTCGAGATGGGCTACAAGGAGATCGAGGTCGGCTTCCCGTCGGCCTCGCAGACCGACTTCGACTTCGTCCGGATGCTCATCGAGGAGGACCGCATCCCCGACGACGTCGTCATCCAGGTCCTGACGCAGTCGCGCGAGCACCTCATCGCCCGCACCTACGAGGCGATCAAGGGCGCGAAGCAGGCGATCGTCCACCTGTACAACTCGACGTCGGTGCTCCAGCGCGAGGTCGTGTTCCGCTCCGACCCCGAGGGCATCATCGCGATCGCCGTCGACGGCGCGCGGCTGTGCAAGAAGTTCGAGGAGACCGTCCCGGAGACGACGGTCTACTACGAGTACTCGCCCGAGTCCTACACCGGTACCGAGCTCGAGTTCGCCGCGCGCATCTGCAACGAGGTGCTCGAGGTCTTCGAGCCCCGCCCGGACCGCAAGGTCATCATCAACCTGCCCGCCACGGTCGAGATGGCGACGCCGAACGTCTACGCCGACTCGATCGAGTGGATGAACCGGCACCTGAACCACCGCGAGAACGTCGTCCTGTCGCTGCACCCGCACAACGACCGCGGCACCGCGGTCGCCGCCGCCGAGCTGGGGTACCAGGCCGGCGCCGACCGCATCGAGGGCTGCCTGTTCGGCAACGGCGAGCGCACCGGCAACGTGTGCCTCGTGACGCTGGGCATGAACCTTTTCAGCCAGGGCGTCGACCCGCAGATCGACTTCTCCGACATCGACCGCGTGCGCCGCACCGTCGAGTACTGCAACCAGCTCGGCGTGCCCGAGCGCCACCCCTACGCCGGTGACCTCGTCTTCACGGCGTTCTCCGGCTCGCACCAGGACGCCATCAAGAAGGGCTTCGACGCGATGGCCGTCCACGCGGAGGCCGAGGGCAAGACGGTCGACGACCTCGTGTGGGCCGTCCCGTACCTGCCGATCGACCCCAAGGACGTCGGCCGCTCCTACGAGGCCGTCATCCGCGTCAACTCGCAGTCCGGCAAGGGCGGCATCTCCTACCTGCTGAAGTCGGAGCGCCACCTCGACCTGCCGCGGCGGCTCCAGATCGAGTTCAGCCAGGCGGTGCAGCACCACACCGACCAGCAGGGCACCGAGGTCACCGGCGACGACATCTGGCGGATCTTCTCCGACGAGTACCTGCCCGTCGAGCCCGACTCCGGCCTGGAGCCGTGGGGCCGCCTCAAGCTTCGTTCGACGCGCGCGTCGTCGAGCGAGGAGGGGCCGGACACGCTGAGCGTCGACGTCGTCGACCGCGGCGAGCAGCTCACGCTCGAGGGCACCGGCAACGGCCCGGTGGCCGCCTTCGTCGACGCGATCGCCCAGGTGGGCGTCGACGTCCGCGTGCTCGACTACGCCGAGCACGCCCTGTCCGAGGGCGGCGACGCGACCGCCGCGGCGTACGTCGAGTGCCAGGTGGGCGACGACGTCCTGTGGGGCGTCGGCATCGACCCGTCGATCACCACGGCGTCGCTCAAGGCCATCGTGTCCGCCGTGAACCGCGCGGAGCGTGCCCAGGGCTGACCACCGCCTCGCCGATCTTCCGACGGCCCGGACGACCTCGTCGTCCGGGCCGTCGGTCTTTTGTCGACAGAGCGTTGGTAAGATACCGACGCACTGTCGACAACATCGGAAGGGCTCTCATGTTCCTCGCGTTGCGCGAGCTCGTCTTCGCGCGCACCCGCTTCCTCCTCATGGGCGGTGTGGTCGCGCTGGTCGCGGTCCTCGTCGTCCTGCTCTCCGGCCTGTCGGCCGGGCTCGTCAACGACGGCGTCTCCGGCCTCGAGCGCACCCCCGTCACCGACTTCTCCTTCGACGAGGGCACCGGGACCGACGCCGCGTTCACGCGCTCCGTCATCGAGACCGACCAGGTCGGCACCATGGCCGAGCAGCGGGGCGTGCTCGAGGCCGCCCCGTACGGCCTGCTCCTGGCCAACGCGCACCAGGAGGACGGCTCGCCCGTCGACCTCACCCTCGTCGGCGTCGAGCCCGGCTCGTTCGTGGCTCCCACCGCGCTCGCGCAGGGCGACCCGGTCGGCGCGGCGGACGGGATCGTCGTCTCGGCGACCGCCGCCGAGGACGGCCTCGCCGTCGGGGACACCGTGACGCTCGCGCGCCCGGAGCGCACGCTCACCGTCGTGGGTGTCCTGGAGGACCAGCACACGTTCGGGCACGTCGACATCGCCTATCTGCCGCTCAGCACGTGGCAGGAGCTGCTCGCGGGCGCGGAGGGACCGGGCGCCGACGTCCCGGACGTCGCGACCGCCGTCGCGCTGCGCACCGATCCTGCGTCGTTCGACCGGGGGGCCGCCGACGCGGCGTCGGGCACGGTGACCCGGACGCTCACCGAGTCCTTCGACGCCTCGCCGGGGTACGCGGCCGAGACCGCGACGCTCCTGCTCATCCAGGTGTTCCTCTACGCCATCTCCGCCCTCGTCGTCGGCGCGTTCTTCACCGTCTGGGTCATCCAGCGGCGGCACGAGATCGCCGTCATGCGGGCGATGGGTGCGCGGCGCCGGTTCCTGCTCGCGGACAGCCTGGGGCAGGCCGCCGTGCTCCTGCTCGCCTCGATCGGCGTGGGATTCGCCCTCGGCGTCGCGGCCGGCGCGGGCCTCGGCGCGTCCCCGATGCCGTTCGCGCTCCAGGCGCCCGACCTCGTCCTGGCCGGCGTCCTGCTCTTCGTCCTCGGGATGGCCGGAGCGGCCGTCGCCGTCGCGCGCATCACCTCCGTCGACCCCCTGACCGCCCTGGGAGGGCAGCGATGAGCACCACCACCCCCGCCACGCCCGTGCTCGAGATCGACCGCGTCACCGTCCGCCACGGCGACGGGGACTCGACCGTCGTCGCGCTCGACGAGGTGAGCCTGAGCGTCGCCGCGGGCGAGCTCGTCGGCGTCGTCGGGCCGTCGGGCTCCGGCAAGTCGAGCCTGCTCGCCGTCGCCGGCGCGCTCACGGCGCCCGAGTCCGGGACCGTGCGCCTCGAAGGGGTCGACCTCGGCGCGGCGGGCGAGCGCGAGCGCGCCCGGCTGCGGCGCGAGCGCATCGGCTTCGTCTTCCAGTCCGGCAACCTCCTCCCGGCGCTCACGAGCGTCGACCAGCTCCGGCTCGCGCTGCGGATCGCCCGGATCGACGAGCGCGACCCCCGCGCGCGCAACCCCCGCGAGCTCCTGGAGTCCGTGTCCATGAGCCACCGTGCGGACCGGCGCCCGGACCAGCTCTCCGGCGGCGAGCGGCAGCGCGTGGGCATCGCCCGAGCGCTCGTCGCGAGCCCCGCGCTGCTCCTCGTCGACGAGCCGACGGCGGCGCTCGACCGGGCGCGCAGCCACGAGGTCGTGAGCCTCCTGGCTCGCGAGGCGGAGGCGTTCGGCGCCGCGGCGCTCATGGTCACGCACGACCACGACGTGCTCGAGCACTGCCACCGGGTCGTCGAGATGGTCGACGGGCGCCTCGGGATCCCCGCCGTCGCGGGGTGACCGGTCGGGTGCACGCGGGGGTCGGCGTCGGCGAGGACGGCGCCGCCCGCGCGCCCTGTCCTCGGGCATGATGGTCCGGCCGGGTCGTCGTGCCCGGGGAGGAGGAGGCACCGTGCCGAAGATCGCCGCTCCGACGGTGGCGGAGCACCGCGCCGCGCAGCTGCGCGCGCTGCTCGACGCCGCGCGAGAGCTCATCCGCGAGGACGGGAGCGGGCTCACGCTCGCGGCGGTCGCTGCGCGCGCCGGGCTCGCCCGGTCGAGCGTCTACCAGTACTTCCGGTCGCGGGAGGAGCTCCTGGACGCCGTCGTCGCCGACGTCGTGCCGCGGTGGTCGGCGCGCATCACGGCCGCGGTCGCGACGGCGGCGTCCCCGGAGGACGCGATCGTCGCCTACGCGCGCGAGAACCTGCTCCTCGTCGCCGAGGGCGAGCACGCCGTCGTCGCGGCGCTGCGTGCCGAGGCGGGCCGCGAGGCGCTCGCGCAGCAGAGCGCGGCGATGCACGCGACGATCCTCGTGCCGCTCGTGGAGGCTCTGGAGCAGCTCGATGTCCCGGACGCCGCGCGCTCCGCGGAGCTCGTCAACGCCGTGGTCCTCGCCGCGGCCCGCCAGGTGGAGGCCGGCGAGGACGCGGAGACGACGCTGGCCCGGGTGCGCGCCGTGCTCGGGTGCCTCGCGCCCGCCTGAGCGTCGTCGGCGGGTGGTGCACGCCGTGTCGGCGGCGTGACGGACAATAGGGGCGTGGTGCTGTACCGAGACGACGCGATCGTGCTGCGCGCCCAGAAGCTGGGCGAGGCGGACCGTATCGTCACCCTCCTCACGCGCGAGCACGGCAAGGTGCGCGCGGTGGGCAAGGGGGTGCGGCGCACGTCGTCCCGGTTCGGGGCGCGGCTGGAGCCGTTCATGGTCGTCGACGTCCAGCTCTACGCGGGCCGGTCGCTGGACACGGTGACGCAGGCGGAGACGATCGGCCCGTACGCCCGACGGATCTGCGAGGACTACGGCCTGTACACCGCGGGCGCGGCGATGCTCGAGACGGCGGAGCGGCTCGTCGCCGACGAGCGCGAGCCCGCGGTGCAGCAGTACTGGCTGCTCGCCGGTGCGTTGCGGGCGCTGTCCGAGCAGGCGCACGCGCCGGGCCTCGTCCTGGACTCCTACCTCCTGCGGGCGCTGGCCGTCGCGGGCTGGGCGCCGTCGTTCGTCGACTGCGCACGCTGCGGCGAGCCGGGCCCGCACCACGCGTTCGCCGTCGCGCAGGGCGGCGCGGTGTGCTCGCGCTGCCGCCCGCCCGGTTCGACGGCGCCCGCCCCCCAGACCTTCGCCCTCCTCGCCGCGCTGCTCGCGGGGGAGTGGGAGACCGCCGACGCGTCGGACGCCCGGCACCGCAAGGAAGCGAGCGGCCTCGTGGCCGCGTACAGCCAATACCACCTGGAGAGAACGTTGCGATCACTGCGCATGGTCGAGCGGGACGCGCCCGTCGCCCCGCCTGCCGCCTCGCCCGCCGGACCGGTCGGCGTCGCCGCGGACCGTCAGGGCCGTGGGGCGGACGCCTGATGGCGAAGCGGACGTACGCGCGACCGTTCCCCCACCCGAGCGGCGAGCGGGCACCGGCGATCCCGGCGCAGTTCGTGCCGAACCACGTGGCCGTGGTCATGGACGGCAACGGTCGCTGGGCCAACGCGCGCGGGCTGCCGCGCACCGCGGGCCACGAGGCGGGCGAGGCCGCGCTGCTCGACGTCGTGGCCGGCGCCATCGAGATCGGCGTCAAGCACGTGTCGGCGTACGCGTTCTCGACGGAGAACTGGAAGCGTTCGCCCGACGAGGTGCGTTTCCTCATGGGCTTCAACCGTGACGTCATCCGGCGGCGCCGCGACGAGATGGACTCGTGGGGCGTGCGCGTGCGGTGGGCGGGGCGCCGGCCGCGGCTGTGGACGTCCGTGATCAAGGAGCTCGAGATCGCGGAGGAGCAGACGAAGAACAACGACGTGTGCACCCTGACGATGTGCGTCAACTACGGGGGGCGCGCGGAGATCGCCGACGCCGCGGCCGCCATCGCGCGCGAGGTCGCCGCCGGGCGGCTCGACCCGGGCAAGGTCACCGAGCGCACCGTCCAGCAGCACCTCGACGAGCCCGACCTGCCGGACGTCGACCTGTTCCTGCGCAGCTCGGGCGAGCAGCGCACGTCCAACTTCATGATCTGGCAGGCCGCGTACGCGGAGCTCGTGTTCCTCCCGGAGCCGTGGCCGGACGTCGACCGTCGGTCGCTCTGGCGCGCGGTCGAGGAGTACGCGCGCCGCGACCGCCGCTACGGCGGCGCGGTCGACGCGGTGGGCGGTACCGCCTGAGGTCGTGGCCGGGGCCGTGCGGGGGACGGAGCGGGCGGCGGCCGGTAGCGTGCGCGCCATGGCTCTGAGCATCGGCATGGTGACCGTGGACTCCACCGACCCCCGTCCGCTCGCGCAGTGGTGGGCGCGCCAGCTCGGCGGACGGGTGGTCGACGAGTCGGACGGGTGGTTCCTCGAGGTCGTGCCCGCGGAGGGCGTGACCGCCCCGGTCCTCGGCTTCCAGCGTGTCGAGGACCCGACCCCCGGCAAGAACCGGCTGCACCTGGACCTCGGGAGGTCCGACCGCGAGGCGGACGTCGCTGCGCTCGTGGCCGACGGCGCGACGTTCGTCGCAGAGCACACGATGCCCGGCTTCCGCTGGGCCGTGCTCGCCGACCCGCAGGGCAACCAGTTCTGCGTCGGCGCGGCCGACGGCTCCGCGACGACGCTCGGCTGAGCCGCGGTCCGGCGCAGGAGCCGCACCGTCCTCGGTCCGCGCCGCTGACCGGGACGGGCCGTCAGCGGGCGAGGACCTCGAGCCGGGCGGCGAGCTGGACCGGCCGGCTGAGTGCCACGAGGTGGCCGCCGGGCAGCGTCTCGACCTCGGTGCCGAGACGCTCGCGGGCGACGTCGCGCTGGAAGGTCACCGGGAAGAGCCGGTCGTCAGCGCCCTGGAGCACGACCGTCGGCACGGCCGGCCAGGAGGGCGCCGGCCACGGCTCGGCGAAGGAACGCTCGGACGGCTGCCGGTCGCTGCGCTGCACGACGGCCGCGACGGCGTCGGGCACGTCGTGGAGGAAGTCGTCCACGGGGTCGAACGGCCCGAGCCCGGTCTCCGCGCGTCGCGCGGCGTGGTCGGTCGCGCGCCACCAGTCGGCCCCGGTCTCGCCCGGCAGCGGGATCATCGGGTTGAGCAGCACGAGCAGGCGGACCGCCTCGCGCTCGCACACGAGCGGGCCGACGTACGCGCCCATGGACTGGGCCACGACGACGAGGTCGTCCCGCTCGGCCGGGCCCGCCGCGTGGTGCAGGGACGCGACGGCGACGTCGGTGAGGTCGGCCCAGCCGTAGCCCTCGTCGTGCTGGGGCAGGTCGACGGGGACGGGGAGGTGGCCGAGCCGGGCGAGCTCCGGTGCGAGCAGGTCCCAGTACGCGGGGTCGCCGCCGGCGCCGGGCAGCAGGAGGAACGTGGTCATGCAGGTTCGGACGGTCGGGCGCGCGTCATCTCATCGGTCGAGGCGCGTCGCGTCCCGCGCGTCCTGCACCTGGGCGTCGGCCTCCAGGACGAGGCCGGTCCCGTCGAGGGCGACCGCCGAGCCCGCCGCGGCGACAGGCCTGCGGGCGGCGCGGCGTCGAACCACGACGACGACCCCGACGGCCAAGGCCAGGGCCAGCAGGACCAGCGCCGCGACACCCCACGGCGAACCGGTCGCCGCGGCGAAGGCGGCGGTCCACACGGCCCAGCCGACGGTCGCGTAGATGGTCGCGTGGATCGCGCACCCGAGCGTCATCGCGGCGAGGTAGCGGCCGAACGGCATCCGGACGACGCCCGCGGCGGCGTTGACGACCGTCTTGGTCCCGGTCGCGAGGAAGGACGCGGGGACGGCGAGGACGCCCCAGCGGCGGACGGTCTCGATCCCGCGCGCCGCCGACCGGCCCGACAACCAGGCGTGGACGCGCGCGACCCACGGCTTCACGGGGCGCGTCCGGTCCAGCGTCCACGTCGTGACGAGCCGGGCGATCCAGTACGTCGCCTGCGTCCGGACGAACGCGATCGCGAAGAAGAACGCGAACAGCGCGGCGAACGGGGCGCCGTCCAGCGCGTCGGGCACGGCTCAGTCCCGCACGGACGCGCGTGCGCACCCCGCGCACGTGCCGAACAGCTCGATCGTGTGCTGGATGTCGACGAACCCGTGCGACGTGCCCACCTGGTTGGCCCACGCCTCGACGGTCGGGCCGTCGATCTCGACCGTGCGGCCGCACGTGCGGCACACGAGGTGGTGGTGGTGCTCGCGCCGTTCGCACCGGCGGTAGAGGTTCTCGCCCTCCTCGGTGCGCAGCACGTCGACGTCGCCGCCGTCCGCGAGGCTCTGGAGCGTGCGGTAGACGGTGGCGAGGCCCACGTTGTCCCCACGCGTCCGCAGGATCTCGTGGAGCTGCTGGGCGCTGCGGAAGTCGTCGAGGTTCTCCAGCGCGTCCGAGACGGCGGCGCGCTGGCGGGTCATGCGCTGCACGATTCACCTCCGGGTGTGCGGTTCGACGCCCCCGAGGGTACGAGGTCGAGCTCGACGTCGTCGGGGATGTCCGGGTGCGGGTCCCGCGCGACGCGCGGGCGTCGACGGACCCACAGCGGCCGCAGGACCGCGACGAGGAGGTAGGTGGCGATCGCGAGGACCACGATGGTGGCGCCCGGCGAGACGTTGTTCCAGTACGTGAAGGACAGTCCGGCGACGCACACGACCACGCCGACGACCGACGCGACGAGCATCGTCCGGCGGAACGAGCGCGTGACGAGCTGCGCGACCGCGACGGGCACGATCATCAGCGCGCTGACGAGCAGCAGCCCGACGACCCGCATCGATACCGTCACCGTGAGCGCGGCGACGACCGCGACCGCGATGTTGAGCGTCCGGACCGGCAGGCCCGACGCGCGCGCGAACTCCTCGTCGTGGCTCACGGAGAACAGCGCGGCGCGCAGCCCGAGCCCGACGAGCAGGATCACGGCGCTGAGCACGACCGTGAGGACGAGGTCCGACGACGTGACGGTCGAGATGGAGCCGAAGAGGTACTGCATGAGGCTCCCCGAGGAGCCCCCGGCGAGCCCGATGAGCAGGACGCCGCCCGCGATGCCGCCGTAGAACAGGAGCGCGAGCGCGAGGTCGCCGCTCGTCCGGCCGCGCTCGCGCACGACCTCGATCGCGACCGCGCCGAGCACGGCCGCGACCACGGCCCCCGGGATCGCGAGCGCGTCGTTCGGGACGACGCCCATCGCGGCTCCGACGAGCCAGCCGAGCGCGACGCCGGTGAGGGCGACGTGCCCGATGCCGTCGCCGAGGAGCGAGAGCTTGCGCTGCACGAGGTACGTGCCCACGACGGGCGCGCTGACGCCGACCAGGAGCGCGGCGAGGAGGGCACGCTGCATGAGCGGGTCGGTGAGCATCAGGGAGATCTCGGAGAACACCGTGGTCATGAGGCCGTCCTGGGTGCGTGGCCCGCGGCGAGGTCGGGGTTGAGGGTGTCGGTGAGGCCCGTCTCCGGGCCGGTGGCGCGGTTGCCGGCGTCCGCGGGCTCGTGCGGGTGCAGGTGCTGGTGCGTGGCGCTCGCGTGGGTCGACGACGCGCGGGGCGGGGCGCCGTCGTGCACGACGCGGCCGTGGCGCAGCACGACCGCGCGCTCGATGAGCGGGGCGAGCGCGCCGAGCTCGTGGAGGACGACGAGCACGGTGAGTCCGTCGCCCACGAGCCGCGTCATGGTCGCGGCGAACGCCTCCTGGCTGGGCTTGTCCACGCCGGCGACCGGCTCGTCGAGGACGAGAAGGTCGGGCCGGCGGACCAGGGCGCGCGCGATGAGCACGCGCTGCTGCTGGCCGCCCGACAGCTCGGCGGTGGAGTCGTCCGCGCGGTCGGCGAGCCCCACGAGGTCGAGCGCCTCGACCGTGCGCGCCCGCCAGCCGCGGGGGAGCCGGAGGCGGGCGCCGCCGAGGAGGCCGGATGCGACGACCTCGGACGCCGTGGACGGCATGCCCGACGGCGCGGCGACGCGCTGCGGCACGTACCCGAGCCGCTGCCAGGGGAGGCGGGGACCGAGCGGTGCTCCGAAGAGGTCGACGGAGCCGCGGGACAGCGGCACGATCCCGACGAGAGCCCGCACGAGCGTCGACTTGCCCGACCCGTTGGCGCCGAGGACCGCGACGACCTCGCCGGCGCCGACGGTCAGGTCGATCCCGCGGAGGATCTCGCTCCCGCCGAGGGTCACGTGGACGTCGCGCGCGGCGACGAGCTCCGCTGCGTCCGTCATGAGCAGACGAGGCCGGAGGTGAGCGCCTCGAGGTTGGACTCCATGACCTCACGGTAGTCCGTCGCGCCCTCCGCGAGGCTCTCGAGCGGGTCGAGCAGAGCGGTCTGCACGCCGAGGTCGTCGGCGAGCGTCTGAGTCACCTTGGGGCTCACGAGCGTCTCGAAGAAGAGGGTGGTCACGCCGTTCTCGCGGACGACCTCGCCCACCTCGCGCAGTCGGGCGGGGGACGGCTCGGCCTCGGGGTCGATGCCCGAGATGCCCACCTGGTGCAGGTCGTAGCGCTCCGCGAGGTAGCCGAACGCCTCGTGCGACGTGACGAGGGTCGCGCCCGCGCAGGGGGCCAGCGCCTGTGCGTACTCGGCGTCGAGGTCGTCGAGGTCCGCCGTGAGCGCCGCGGCCCCAGCGGCGTAGTCGTCCGCGTGGTCGGGGTCGATCGCGGAGAGCTCGTCCGCGACGGCGTCGCCGACGGCGGCGAGCCGCGTCGGGTCGAGCCAGAAGTGCGGGTCGGTCGGGCCGTGGTCGTGGCCGTCGCCGGACTCGTCCGCGTGCTCGGCGTGCTCCTCCGCGCTCTCGTCGGCGTGCGCGTCCGCGTCCTCGCCCGGGTGCTCCTCGAGCCCCGCCGACCCGGCGGCGTCGACGACGTGCTTCGGAGCGCGCTGCTCGATCCCCTCGTCGACCGCGGGCTGGAAGCCCGAGAGGTAGACCACGAGGTCGGCGTCGCCGATCGACCGCACCTGGGCGGGCGCGAGCTCGAGGTCGTGCGGCTCGGCCGCAGGCGGGGTGAGGTTGGAGACGTCGACGTGCTCGCCGCCGACCTGCTCGACGACGTACTGGAGCGGGTAGAAGGATGCGAGCACCTGGAGCCGCCCGTCGTCGTTGCCGCCGGAACCGCCGTCGCCGGGGGAGCAGGCTGCGACGAGGGCAGCCGTGGCGAGGGCGGCGGTGGTGACGAGGGCGCGACGGCGCCGGGCGGGGGAGCGGTGCATGGCTCCAGTCTCCGCCTTCTTGAGAATGAATGTCAAAACCGTTCCCGGTGAGCCGGGTCACGGCCGGGTACGCTGGTCGGTCGGCGCCCGTGCGGGCGTCGCCCACCCGTCCAGCCCCCACGAGCCACGTGCGGGGCCGTGAGCACCAGGAGTGATGTCCGTGGCCGCAGCGCCCTCACCCACCGCCCGTCTCGACGCCGTCGTCTCCCTCGCCAAGCGGCGCGGGTTCGTCTTCCCCTCGGGCGAGATCTACGGCGGTACCCGCTCCGCCTGGGACTACGGGCCGCTCGGCACCGAGCTCAAGGAGAACATCAAGAAGCAGTGGTGGCGCGCGATGGTCACCAGCCGCGACGACGTCGTGGGCCTCGACTCCTCCGTCATCCTCCCGCGCCAGGTCTGGGTCGCCTCGGGCCACGTCGGCGTCTTCACCGACCCGCTCACGGAGTGCCTGCACTGTCACAAGCGGTTCCGCGAGGACCAGATGATCGAGGAGTTCGAGGAGAAGAAGGGCCGCGCGCCCGAGGGCGGCCTCGCCGAGATCGTGTGCCCCAACTGCGGCACGCGCGGGCAGTGGACCGAGCCCCGCGACTTCAACATGATGCTCAAGACCTACCTCGGCCCGGTCGAGGACGAGTCCGGCCTGCACTACCTGCGTCCCGAGACGGCGCAGGGCATCTTCGTGAACTTCGCCAACGTCATGGGAGCGGCCCGCCGTAAGCCTCCCTTTGGTATCGGCCAGATCGGCAAGTCGTTCCGCAACGAGATCACGCCGGGCAACTTCATCTTCCGCACGCGCGAGTTCGAGCAGATGGAGATGGAGTTCTTCGTCGAGCCGGGCACGGACGCCGAGTGGCACCAGTACTGGATCGACACGCGCACCGACTGGTACGTCGACCTCGGCATCGCGCGCGACAACCTCCGCCTGTACGAGCACCCGCAGGAGAAGCTCTCGCACTACTCGACCCGCACGGTCGACATCGAGTACCGCTTCGGCTTCTCCGGCTCGGAGTGGGGCGAGCTCGAGGGCATCGCGAACCGCACCGACTTCGACCTCAAGACGCACGCGGAGCACTCCGGCAAGGACCTGTCGTACTTCGACCAGACGAAGAACGAGCGCTGGGTGCCCTACGTCATCGAGCCGGCCGCGGGCCTCACGCGCTCGCTCATGGCCTTCCTCGTCGAGGCGTACACCGAGGACGAGGCGCCGAACGCGAAGGGCGGCGTGGACACGCGCACGGTCCTGCGCCTCGACCACCGCCTCGCGCCGGTCAAGGCGGCGGTGCTGCCGCTGAGCCGCAACGAGCAGCTCTCGCCCAAGGCGAAGGACCTCGCGAAGGAGCTCCGCAAGTACTGGAACGTCGACTTCGACGACGCCGGCGCCATCGGCCGCCGGTACCGCCGTCAGGACGAGATCGGCACGCCGTTCTGCATCACGGTCGACTTCGACACGCTCGACGACCAGGCCGTGACGATCCGGCACCGCGACTCGATGGCCCAGGAGCGCGTCGCGCTCGACAAGGTCACCGAGTACCTGGCCGGGCACCTGCTCGGCGCCTGACCGTCCGCCCGGCACGCGCCGGGCACATAGGAGGGGCGGGACCGTTCGCGGTCCCGCCCCTCCGTCGCGTCGTGTCGGGACGCGTCGCCCCCTGCGGCCTCGCGCTAGCGGGCCGCCCCCTTCGCCCGGTTGAGCAGGCCGATCACGAGGCTCACGACCAGCACGATGATGCCGATCCAGATGAGGACCTTCGCGGCCTCGATGGCGACGCCGAGGATGAGCAGCACGGCGCCGACGATGACCAGGATGAGCCAGAGAGGCATGTCGTCCCTTTCGTCCATGTCCGGCCTGGATTGCCGGACCTCCTCAACACTGCCACGACCGGCCGCTGCTCGCTCGTCGAACGCCTCTCGCGGGTGAGACCGCTCCGGATGGGACAATGGAGCGCGTGACTGCTCCCGCCCCTGTCCTCAGCACGACGACCGCCGACCCCGGCCCGGCCTCCGCCGGCACGGGTCCGCTGCTCGCGCCGCTGCGGATCGGCCCGATCGTCGTCGAGACGCCGGTCGTCCTCGCCCCGATGGCGGGCGTCACGAACCGCGCGTTCCGCACGCTGTGCCGCGAGGCCGGCGCGAGCGGCGGCGACGACCCCGGGCTCTACGTCGCCGAGATGGTGACGAGCCGCGCGCTCGTCGAGCGCAACACGGAGGCGCTGCGCATCGTGACGTTCGGCGCGGACGAGACGCCGCGGTCCGCGCAGGTGTACGGCGTCGACCCGGCGACCGTCCGCGAGGCCGTGCGCATCATCGTCGCCGAGGACCGCGCCGACCACGTCGACCTGAACTTCGGCTGCCCGGTGCCCAAGGTGACGCGCAAGGGCGGGGGAGCGGCGCTGCCCTGGAAGCGCGACCTGTTCACCGCGATCGTGCGGGGCGCCGTCGAGGCCGCCCGCCCGTACGGGGTCCCCGTCACGGTGAAGATGCGCAAGGGCATCGACGACGACCACCTCACCTACCTCGAGGCCGGCCGCATCGCCGAGGGCCTCGGCGTCGCCGCCGTCGCGCTGCACGCGCGCACGGCCGCCGAGCACTACTCGGGCACCGCGGACTGGACCGCGATCGCCCGCCTCAAGGAGGCGGTCACGAGCGTGCCGGTGCTCGGCAACGGCGACATCTGGTCCGCCGAGGACGCGGTCCGCATGGTGCGCGAGACGGGCTGCGACGGCGTCGTCGTGGGCCGCGGGTGCCAGGGGCGGCCGTGGCTGTTCGCCGACCTCGCCGCCGCGTTCGCGGGCCGGCCCGAGCGCGTGCGGCCGGGGCTGCGCGAGGTGGCCGACACGATCTACCGCCACGGCGAGCTCATGATCGAGTACTTCGACGGCGACGAGGGCAAGGGCATGCGTGACCTCCGCAAGCACATGGCCTGGTACCTCAAGGGCTACGCGGTGGGCGGCGACGCGCGCCGCGCGCTCGCGATGGTCTCGACGCTCGACGAGCTGCGCGGGCACCTCGACGCGCTCGACCAGGACGCCCCGTACCCCGGCGAGGCCGCCGAGGGGCAGCGCGGCCGTGCCGGTTCGCCCAAGACGCCGCACCTGCCGTACGGGTGGCTCGACTCGCGCGAGCTCGACGCCGAGCACGAGGAGCGCCTGCGCGAGGCCGAGCTGAGCGTCTCCGGCGGCTGACGGCGGTCGGACAGCCACGGCGACGAGCGAGAGGAGTCCGCGGTGCGGTTCGAGGGTCGGCCGTCGTGGCGCCTGTCGGTGTCGGACGGCGGGGACCTCGACCTGCTGCTGTGGGTCCGCGACGCGCTCGGGCTCGTCGCCGCGGCCGACGACACGCCGCCGCACTGCGAGCCGGCACCGGCCGACCGGTCGGCGCTGCTCCCGGCGGACGCACGCGACGCCGCGGCGTCGCGATGGATCGTCTGGTGGCGCGCCGCCCTCGCGTTCGAGGCCGCCGGAAGGATCGCGGAGCCTCCGTCGGGGGAGGACGCGTTCCTCGGCTGGGTCCGCGCGCGGTCCGTGGCACGGGACGCCGTCGGCTCACCGCCCGCGTTCGCGGCTCTGGACGACGTGCCCGGGCTGCGCGACGCCGTCGCGCGCCTGTGGCCCGAGGCGCACCGTGCCCTCGCGGAGCGCGAGGCGGACCGCGCCGAGGTGCTGCACCGACGAACGGCGGCGGACGACCGTCGCGCGCTCGCCGCGGAGGTGGCCCGCACGCACGGCGTCGGGATCGGTGACGTGCGCGGCGCCGTGCTCGTGGTCCCGGTCGCCGGAACGTGGTGGCGCGTCGCCGCCCCGGGGGCGGTCGTGTGCTCCGCGTCCGCCTACGTCGGCGACGCGGCGTTCGCCACCGAGGTGGTCCGCGCCGCGTTCGAGTCCGGCCTGCGGGCATGAGGACGGCCGGGGCCCTCGCGGACCCCGGCCGTTGCTCGGGTCACCCGGTCAGAGTGCGCGCAGCCACACCGTCGTGTCGGACGGCACGCGGACCTGCGGGTCCGCGGACCGGTCGGTGAGGACGGGGCCCGACGCCACGAGGACCTCCACGCCGTGCGGCAGGACGACAGGCTCGGCGCCGAGGTTCGCGAGGACCACGACGTCGCGGTTGCGCAGCGCTAGGACGTCCACGGAGTCCGCGTAGTCCTCGACCCACGCGAGCGTGCCCGAGCCGAGGCGCTCGGCGCGGCGCGTCGCGAGCGCGGTGCGGTACGTCTCGTACGTCGACCCCTCGACGCCGCGCTGCACGTCGGCCGCGTAGCGCGCGTAGGACGCGGGCTGGGGGAGCCACGTCTTCCCGGACGGGCCGAAGCCGTACCCGTCGGCGTCCGCGTGCCAGGGGAGCGGGATGCGGCAGCCGTCGCGGCCCGCCTCGGCGCCCTGGGTGCGGAAGAACGCGGGGTCCTCGCGCACGTCGTCGGGCAGCGCGGTGTGCTCGGGCAGGCCCAGCTCCTCGCCCTGGTAGAGGTACGACGAGCCGGGCAGGCCGAGCATGAGGAGCGACGCGGCGCGTGCCCGGCGCAGGCCGAGCTCCTCGTCGGGCTGCGGGTCGTGCGCGAAGATCCCGTTAGGACGCAGCCCGGGGTCCGCGAGGCCGAGTCGCGACGCGTGCCGCACGACGTCGTGGTTTGACAGGACCCACGTCGTGGGTGCGCCGACCTCGTCGTTCGCGCGCAGCGACGCCGCGATCACCGTGCGCAGGGGCGCCGCGGACCACGCGGTGGTGAGGAAGGAGAAGTTGAACGCCTGGTGCATCTCGTCCGGGCGGACGTAGCGCGCGAGCCGGGAGAGCGGCTCGACCCACGCCTCGGCGACGAGCGCGCGGTCGCCGTCGTACTCGGCCAGGACGCCGTGCCACGCGCGGTAGATCTCGTGCACGCCGTCCTGGTCGAACATCGGGCCGGAGTTGCCCGCGCCCGTCGAGCCGTCCTCGGGAGCGCCGGGGTCGGTCTCCTCCTCGGCGGTCCCCTCCACCATCGACACCGTGCCGTCCCAGTCGGGCAGGCCGTCGGCCTTGATCATGCCGTGCGCCACGTCGACGCGGAACCCGTCCACGCCCTTGTCGAGCCAGAAGCGCAGGACCTGCTCGAACTCCTCGCGCACCTCGGGGTTGTCCCACGCGAGGTCGGGCTGCGTGGAGTCGAACAGGTGCAGGTACCACTGGCCGGGCGTCTCGCCCTCCGCCCCGGTGACCGGGCGTGCGTCCGGACCGGCGGTGACGCGGGTCCACGCGGGGCCGCCGAAGATCGACTGCCAGTTGTTCGGGGGCAGCTCGCCGTGCTCGCCCTCGCCCTCGCGGAAGACGTAGCGCGCGCGCTCGACCGAGCCCTCGGGCGCGGCCAGCGCCGCCTGGAACCACGCGTGCTGGTCCGAGGTGTGGTTCGGGACGAGGTCCACGATGATGCGGATCCCGCGCGCGTGCGCCTGGGCGAGCAGCTCGTCGAAGTCTGCGAGCGTGCCGAACAGCGGGTCGACGTCGCGGTAGTCCGCGACGTCGTAGCCCGCGTCCTTCTGGGGCGAGCGGTAGAACGGGCTCAGCCAGACCGCGTCGACCCCGAGCTCGGCGAGGTGGTCGAGCTTCGAGGTGATGCCGGGCAGGTCGCCGACGCCGTCGCCGTCGCCGTCCGCGAACGAGCGCGGGTAGACCTGGTAGATCACGGCGTCGCGCCACCACTCCGGCGCCTCGCCCGGGCCGGTGTGCACGAGCGCCCCGGTGCTGAAGGGCGCGGGCGCGGTGGCCGTCGCGGTGGTGCTGGCGGTCGGCGTCGAATCGATACGAGTCATCGAGCTGTCGGTCCTCACGTGCGTGGTGTCGGGGTTCTTCAGGGGGATCACTCGGCAGGCGGAGCGGGGGTGACGCCGACCCTCCGTCGAGTGTAAGCGCTTGCGGTGACGGGGCGACGGGCCCGGCCCGGGGGCCGGGGTGGCCGTCGACGTCGTGGCGTGCGTCGTGCTGCCGCGGCGTGCTGCCGTCAGGCGGTGGGCGCACCCGTCGCCGGGGCGGCGCCCGTGGAGTCGCGGACGATGAGCTCCGGCTGGAACAGCAGCTCGGAGCGCGGAGCGCGCTCGCCGGCGATCTCGGTGAGCAGCGCGCTCACCGCGGCGTGCGCCATGGCGTTCACGGGCTGGCGCACCGTGGTCAGGGGCGGGTCGGTGAACGCGATGAGGGGCGAGTCGTCGTAGCCGAGCACCGACACGTCCTGCGGCACGCGCAGCCCACGTGAACGCGCGGCGCGGATCGCGCCGAGCGCCATGAGGTCGGAGCCGCAGACGATCGCGGTGTGGCCCGCGTCGATGAGCTCGCCGCCCGCCGCCTGGCCGCCCTCGACGGTGTACAGGGTGACGACGACGTGCTGCGCCGCCTCGGACTCGTCGGCGACGAGCCCGTGCCGCACGAGCGACTCGGCGAAGCTCGCGAGCTTGCGCTGGGCGGGGACGAACCGGTCCGGCCCGATCGCGAGCCCGATGCTGCGGTGGCCGAGCGAGACGAGGTGGCGCACCGACAGCTCGACGCTCGCGACGTCGTCGGGCGAGACGAACGGCGCGTCGATGCCCTCGGCGAAGCCGTTCACCAGCACGATCGGGATGCCGCGGCTGCGCAGGCGCTCGTAGCGCTCGTGGCTCGCCTGGGTGTCGGCGTGCAGGCCGGAGACGAAGACGATGCCGTCGACCGCGTGGTCCATGAGCATGTCGACGTAGTCGTCCTCGGTCGTGCCGCCGGGCGACTGCGTGCACAGCAGCGGCGTGTACCCGTGCTCCGAGAGGAGCGACTCGATCGTCTGGGCGAACGCCGGGAAGACGGGGTTCGTCAGCTCGGGGACGACGAGGCCGACGAGGCCGGCCGAGCGGGTGCGCAGCGTCGAGGGGCGTTCGTAGCCCAGCACGTCGAGCGCGGCGAGGACCGCCTGGCGGGTCTCGCTCGCGACGCCGGGCTTCCCGTTGAGGACGCGCGAGACCGTCGCGGTGGAGACGCCGGCCTGGGCGGCGAGATCGCTGAGACGGGTGCGCACATGGGGAAGCGTAGGGGACACCGGACCTCCTCGTCCTGGTCGTCCGACCGGCGAGCCGCGAATCTCCGTACGGAGGCGCGGACCCGTCGGCCGGGGGAGGCGGGGCGGGCGCCGGTCGGCGCCCTGCAAAGCGTTGCATGAAAGTTACCGCAACGACTTGCATCCGTGCCACCTCGCGCTCTACCGTCGTCGCATCAGGGCCCACGGTCGGTGCGAACCGACGTCGGCCACCACCGCACTGCAACATGCTGGGAGTGACCACTGATGCGACGGAGCATCCTTCTTGCCGCCGCGCTGACCACGACGTTGGCGCTGGCCGCCTGCTCGTCCGGCGGCTCGGGAGACGAGAGCACCGACGAGCCGAGCGCCGAGGACACCTCCGGTGGCGGCACGCTCACCGTCTGGGTCGACGAGACCCGCCAGGACGCCGTGACCGCGGCAGCGGAGTCCTTCGAGACCGAGACGGGGACGACCGTCGAGGTCGTCCTCAAGAACTTCGAGGACATCCGCGCTGACTTCCTCGCGCAGGTCCCGACGGGCGAGGGCCCCGACATCACGGTCGGCGCGCACGACTGGCTCGGCGAGCTCACGACGAACGGCGTCGTGGCGCCGCTCGAGCTCGGCGACAAGGCCGCCGAGTTCGAGGACGTCTCGATCCAGGCGTTCACGCAGGACGGCCAGGTCTACGGCCTGCCCTACGCGATCGAGAACATCGCCCTGATCCGCAACACCGCCCTCGCGCCGGAGGCGCCCGCCACGTGGGACGAGGCCGTCGCCGCCGGCCAGGCCGCGGGGACGCAGTTCCCGATCCTGGTCCAGTCGGACGGTGACAAGGGCGACCCGTACACCCACTACCCGTTCCAGACGTCGTTCGGCGCCCCCGTCTTCACGCAGAACGAGGACGGCAGCTACACGTCCGAGCTCGCGATGGGCGGCCCCGAGGGCCAGGCGTTCGCGGAGTGGCTCGGCGCCCAGGGCGCGGCCGGCGTGCTCAGCCAGGACACCACGTACGACATCGCCGTCGAGGCGTTCAAGAACGGCCAGTCCCCGTTCATCGTCGGCGGCCCGTGGATGATCGACTCGTTCGAGGGCATGGATCTGTCGATCGACCCGATCCCGACTGCGGGCGGGCAGCCCGCGCAGCCGTTCGTCGGCGTCCAGGGCTTCTACCTCAGCGCCGAGAGCAAGAACGCGATCGTCGCGAACGACTTCCTCGTCAACTTCCTCTCGACCGAGGAGGCGCAGCTCGCGCTCTACCAGGCAGGCAACCGTCCGCCGGCGCTGACGGTCGCGGCCGACTCCGCCTCGGCAGGCGACCCGATCGTCGCGGGCTTCCGGGCCGTCGGTGCCGAGGCCGTGCCGATGCCCTCGATCCCCGAGATGGCGTCCGTCTGGAGCTTCTGGGGCGTCACGGAGGCCGCGATCGTCAGCGGTGCTGACCCCGTCCCCACCTGGGACAAGATGATCGCCGACATCCAGGGCGCGATGGACTCCTGACCCGGCTCGGACCGGACCGCCGTCGCGGTGCGCAGGGTCACCTGCGCGCCGCGACGGCGTCACCGCCGGTCCGGCACCGGCCGCGACACGGCACGACGACACACGGGACGACGCGGGACGAACCGCGTCACGACCTCGGAGGCACCAGGATGTCCGCCCCACAGACCACGACCGACGCGGAAGTCGGCCCACTCGGAACCGACGGGCCGCCGCCGCGGCGCACCCGTGGGCTGCGCGCGGCGGACGCCTCGCACGCGCGCGACTACAGCCCCGGGTTCTTCGTCAAGCTCGCGCTCATGGCCGTCGTCGACGCGCTCGGCGTGTACGTGGTCTGGTCCGCGTGGACCGAGGGCTCGTACGGGATCCTCGCGGCGTCCCTGGCGATGCTGGTCGTCGCGAACTGGGTGTACTTCTCGAAGCGCGCGCTGCCGCTCAAGTACATCCTTCCCGGGCTGCTCTTCCTCCTCGTCTACCAGATCTTCGTGGTCGGCTACACCGGGTACGTCGCCTTCACCAACTACGGCACCGGGCACAACGCGACCAAGGAGCAGGCGGTCTCCGCGCTGCTGATCCAGAACGAGCGCCGCGTCGAGGGCTCGCCCTCGTCGGCGCTGACCGTGGTCGAGGACGGCGACGCGCTCGGCTTCGCGGTCGTCACCGAAGACGGCGAGGTCGAGGCCGGGACGGCGGACCGGCCGCTCGACGTCGTGGACGGCGCGACGGTCGAGGACGGTCGCGCGACCGACGTCCCCGGCTTCACCGTGCTGCCCCGCGACCAGGTGCTCCAGCGCCAGGCCGAGGTGACCGAGCTCCGCGTGCCGGTCTCGGACGACCCGGAGGACGGCTCGATCCGCACCACGGACGCGCGGACCGGCTACGTCTACACCTCTGCGCTCGAGTGGGACGCCGCGGCGGACACCATGACCGACACGACGACCGGGACCGTCTACACCCCGAACGACGAGGGCCAGTTCGAGGCTCCCGACGGCTCGACCCTCGCGGTCGGGTGGCGCGTGCCCGTCGGCTTCGACAACTTCGTCACCGCGTTCTCCGACGCCCGCTACGCGCAGCCGTTCGTCAAGATCCTCGTGTGGACGTTCGTCTTCGCGATCGGCTCGGTCGTCACGACGTTCCTGCTCGGCCTCTTCCTCGCGATCGTCTTCAACGACACGCGGATGCGCGGGCGCAAGGTCTACCGGACGCTCATGATCTTGCCGTACGCGATCCCGGGGTTCCTCGCCGCGCTGCTGTGGTCCGGCCTGCTCAACACGCGGTTCGGGTTCGTCAACGAGGTGATCCTCGGCGGCGCGCACATCCCGTGGCTCACGGACCCGTGGCTCGCGAAGCTCTCGGTGCTCGGCGTGAACCTGTGGCTGGGCTTCCCCTACATGTTCCTGATCTGCACGGGCGCGCTGCAGTCCCTGCCGTCCGACGTCATGGAGGCCGCGAAGATCGACGGCGCGGGCCGCTGGACGACGTGGCGCGCGATCACGCTGCCGCTCCTGCTCATCGCGACCGCGCCGCTGCTCATCTCGTCGTTCGCCTTCAACTTCAACAACTTCACGCTCATCTACATGCTCACCGGAGGCGGTCCACGCTTCGCGGACGCGTCGGTCCCGCTGGGGCACACCGACATCCTCATCTCGATGGTGTACTCGATCTCCGGCGTCGACGGCTCGGCGCAGAAGGACTTCGGGCTCGCGAGCGCCCTGTCGATCGTCATCTTCGTCATCGTGGGGACGATCTCGGCCATCGCCTTCCGCAGCACGCGCAAGTTCGAGGAGATCAGCTGACATGGCGACCACCCAGGCACCCCCCGTCGTCGACGGTCGGCCCGTCCCGTCCTCGGCCTCGCGGACCCGCATGAAGCCGGGCCGCTGGTTCTCCGAGCTCGGCTGGCGGCACGTCGTCGGCGTGATCGCCGTCGTCTACGCGGCGTTCCCGCTCGTGTACGTCCTCTCCGCGTCGCTCTCGGAGAACGGGACCCTCACCGGCTCCAACACGTTGTTCTCCGACGTGAGCGGCGCGAACTACGCCGAGCTCGGCACCACCATGTTCTGGACGTGGATGGGCAACACCCTCGTCATCGCGATCGCGACGTCCGTCGGCACGGTGCTCATGGGAGCGGCTGCCGCCTACGCGTTCTCGCGGTTCCGGTTCGCCGGACGCCGTGCGGGACTGACGTCGCTGCTCATCGTCCAGATGTTCCCGCAGATGCTCGCGTTCGTGGCGATCTTCCTGCTGCTCATCGGGCTCGGGAACGTCGTCCCGATCCTCGGCCTGAACAGCAAGATCGCCCTCATCGCCGTGTACCTGGGCGGCGCGCTCGGCGTGAACACGTTCCTCATGTACGGGTTCTTCAACACGGTCCCGCGCGAGCTCGACGAGGCCGCCAAGATCGACGGTGCCACGCACTCGCAGATCTACTGGACGATCATCCTGCGCCTGGTGGCGCCGATCCTCGCGGTCGTCGCGCTGCTCTCGTTCATCAGCACGTTCGGCGAGTTCATCATCGCGCGCATCGTCCTGACGTCGGAGCGCAACTGGACGCTCGCCGTCGGGCTCTACGGGTGGGTGTCGTCGCTCAAGGAGGCGAACTGGGGCCTGTTCACGGCCGGCGCCGTGATCTCCGCGCTGCCTGTGCTCGCGCTGTTCCTCTACCTCCAGAAGTACATCGTCGGCGGGCTCACCGCCGGTTCCGTGAAGGGCTGACCGCG
Source organism: Cellulosimicrobium sp. I38E (assembly GCF_001647255.1). Classification (NCBI taxonomy): domain Bacteria; kingdom Bacillati; phylum Actinomycetota; class Actinomycetes; order Micrococcales; family Promicromonosporaceae; genus Cellulosimicrobium; species Cellulosimicrobium sp. I38E. The sequence continues at coordinate 20,399 of NZ_LUAZ01000072.1, read as the reverse complement.
TGCGCGACGTCGCGACCCCCGTCCCGCACCACGACGGCTCGGCGCTGTACGTCCCCGAGGGCGTCCCCGCCCTCGGGGACACGGTCCCCGTCCGCGTGCGCGTGCCCCGGTCGGCGGGCGTGCGCGACGTGTGGCTGCGCACCGTGCGCGACGGCGAGCCCCGGCTCGCGCCCGCGCGCCTCGACCGCTCGGACGAGCACGAGGACTGGTACGTCGCCGAGGTGCTCGTGCACAACCCGGTGACCGGCTACCGGTTCTTCCTCGACGAGGGGGAGCGCGGCTACCGCTGGCTCAACGGCCGCGGGACGTGGGACCGCGACGTGCCCGACGCCGCAGACTTCCGCCTCACGGTCCACGAGGGCGCGCCGGCGTGGATGCGCGACGGCGTCGTCTACCAGGTCTTCCCCGACCGGTTCGCGCGCTCGGCCGCAGCCGACGGCCGACCGCTCCCGGAGTGGGCGGTCCCCGCGGCCTGGGGCGACGAGCCGCACGGCGCCGGGCCCGACGTCGGCACCCAGTACTACGGCGGCGACCTCGCCGGGGTCGAGGAGCGGCTCGACCACCTCGTCGCGCTCGGCGTCACGACCCTCTACACGACGCCCGTCTTCCCGGGGCGCTCCAACCACCGCTACGACGCGAGCACGTTCGACCACGTCGACCCGCTGCTCGGCGGCGACGCCGCCTACGCCTCGCTGATCCGCGCCGCGCACGCGCGCGGGCTGCGCGTCATGGGCGACCTCACGACCAACCACACGGGCGCCGGGCACGAGTGGTTCGCCCGGGCGCTCACGGACCCCGGCGCGCCGGAGCGCGACTTCTACTACTGGACCGACGGCGAGCCCGGGTACGTGGGCTGGCTCGAGCACGCGTCGCTGCCCAAGCTGTCGTACGGCTCGGCCGAGCTCGGGGCGCGCATGATCGACGGGCCGGGATCCGTCGTCGGGCGCTACCTCGGCGAGCCGTTCGGGCTCGACGGCTGGCGGATCGACGTCGCGAACATGACCGGCCGGTTCGGCGCCGAGGACCGCACGCTCGAGGTGGCGCGGCGACTGCGCGCGACCATGCGGGCCGCGAACCCCCAGGCGGCGCTCGTCGCGGAGCACTTCCACGACGCGTCCGGCGACCTCGCGGGCGACGGCTGGCACGCGAACATGAACTACTCGGCGTTCACGCGCCCGGCGTGGACGTGGCTGTCGCCGCCGGACTCGCCCGTGCCCTACCTGGGGCTGCCGGTGCGCACGCCGCGGCGCGGGGGGCGCGACGTCGTCGCGACCATGCGCGAGTTCGACGCCGTGCTCCCGTGGCGCGTCACGGCGTCGCAGTGGAACATGCTCGGCTCGCACGACACCCCGCGCCTGCGCTCGATCGTCGGCTCACGCGAGATGGTCGAGGTCGCGGCGACGCTCCTGCTCACCTACCCCGGCACGCCGGTGATCTTCGCGGGCGACGAGGTGGGGCTCACGGGCCTCAACGGCGAGCACGGCCGCGCGACCATGCCGTGGGACGACGCGGCGACGGGTTCGGGTCGTTGGGACGCCGCGACGTTCGACCTGTACCGCGACCTGATCGCCGTCCGGCGCGGCTCGGACGCGCTGCGGCACGGCGGCCTGCGGTGGGTGCACGTGGACGACGACGCCCTCGTCTACCTGCGCGAGACGCCGGAGGAGCGCGTGCTCGTCGCGCTCGCCCGCGCGCCGTGGGACGGCGTCACGCTGCACCCCGCGCTCGTGGGGCCGGGCGGGGCGGAGAGGCTGCACGGCTCGCTCGACCTCTCCCGGCACGACGGCGGCGCGCGGCTCGCGGGCGACGGCCCGGCCGTCGGGGTGTGGCGCCTGGGCTGAGCGCTCAGCGGAAGAGGTGCGCGACCTGGCGCACGGCGTCGTCGTACTGCGCGCGGTCGAAGGCGAACGCGCCGAGCGCGGAGTAGTCCCACTCGGGCCGGAACGGCTGGGTGAGGTCGCGCCAGACGACGGTCGTCGCGTCGGCGTCGACCGTCACCTCGAACGGCCAGCACCCGGCCTCGTGGCAGTCGCACGCGAGGACCCACGCGTGCCCGCCCGACGGCGTCCGCCCGCGGCCATACCACTGGTGCGCGGCGTCGCCGTAGCGGAAGAACGCGGGGACGAGCCCCCCGTACGCACCCGCGGGGGAGTAGCCGCGCGCCGACTCGTGCCGTCCGACGAGGTCGACGAGCGAGCGGCCGTCGACGTACGGGACGACCTCGACCAGGCCGTCGACGGTGACGGCCCGCAGCTCGAGCGCGTGCGCTGCACCCATGTGCGCGAGGCTACGCCCCGGCAGGCCGGCGCGCTGCCGAGACGGGAGCTCTCGCCCCCGAGCGGGTCGGACCGCGGGCCGGAGCTCCTTCTCGGGGCGGCGCCGCCGTGGCAGGATCGCGGCGTGACCGTCGAGCGCCTCGCGATCCTCTCGGACGTCCACGGCAACCTGTCCGCGCTGGAGGCGGTGCTCGCCGACGCGCGGTCCCGCGGCGTGACGACGTTCGTCAACCTCGGCGACATGGTCGGCAAGGGCCCGCGCGGGCGGGCGGTGGTCGACCGGTGCCGGGAGGTGTGCGCGGTGAGCGTGCGCGGCAACTGGGAGGACTTCCTGCCCCGGACGCCCGACGACGGCCTGCCCGAGCACGTGTGGTGGCGCGACGAGCTGCGCGCGGACCAGCGGGAGTGGTTCGGCACGCTCCCGCTCGGCCACGACCTGCTGCTGAGCGGTCGGCGCGTGCGCCTCTTCCACGCCTCGGCCGCGTCGGTGCACACCAAGGTGCACCGCAACCACACGCCCGAGCAGTTCGCGGGCATGTTCGCCGCGACCGACCTCACCGGCCCCGGGCCGGAGCCCGCCGTCGTGGGGTACGGCGACATCCACGACGCCTACGTCGAGACGCACCGCGGCCGCACGCTGTTCAACACCGGCAGCGTCGGCAACCCGCTCGACGAGCCGACCCCCGTCTACGCGATCCTCGAGGGCGTCCCCGGCTCGCCCGACCCCGCGCCCTTCTCGCTCCAGCACGTGCGCGTGCCGTACGACGTCGAGGCGGAGATCGCCGTCGCGTACGACCTCGGCATGCCCGAGGCGGACGCGTGGGCGGGCGAGCTGCGCACCGGCGTCTACCGCGGCCTCGCGGACCCGGCTGCCGCCGCTTCCTGACCGGCGTCGTTACGCTGGGGCCCGTGCAGACGTTCGAGCAGGAGGCGTTCGACCCCGCGGTGGTGGGGACCGGCCCGCGCCCGGCGCGCGGCGAGGAGGGCACGGCGTCGTACTCGGACGCCGACACCGAGCGGTGGTTCGTCGAGTCCGCGAAGTCCCGCGCGCGCACGCCGTTCGAGCGCGACCGCGCGCGCATCGTCCACTCCTCGGCGCTGCGCCGCCTCGGCGCCAAGACGCAGGTGCTCGGGCCGGGCAGCGACGACTTCGTCCGGACCCGCCTGACGCACACGCTCGAGGTCGCGCAGGTGGGCCGCGAGATCGGCAAGGCGCTCGGGTGCGACCCGGACATCGTCGACACCGCGTGCCTCGCGCACGACCTCGGGCACCCGCCGTTCGGGCACAACGGCGAGCGGGCGCTCGCGGACCTCGCGGTCGACGTCGGCGGGTTCGAGGGCAACGCGCAGACGCTGCGCCTCCTCACGCGGCTCGACCCCAAGGTCGTCGACGAGGACGGGCGGTCGTACGGGCTCAACCTCACGCGCGCGAGCCTCGACGCGAGCGTCAAGTACCCGTGGGGCGCGGGCGAGGCGCCGCTGCGCGCGGACGGCCGCCCGACGCACAAGTTCGGCGTCTACGAGGACGACCGCCCGGTGTTCGACTGGCTGCGCGCGGGCGCGCCGAGCCAGGTGAAGTGCCTCGAGGCGCAGGTCATGGACCTCGCGGACGACGTGTCGTACTCCGTGCACGACGTCGAGGACGCGGTGGTCGGCGGGCGCATCGAGCTCGCCGTGCTCGACGACCCCGACGAGCGCGCGCGCGTCGTGCGCGCGGTCCACTCCTGGTACGGCACGGCGTACGACGAGGCGGCGCTCGACGCCGCGATCACGCGTCTGCAGGGCACCGGGCACCTGGTCACCGGTTTCGACGGGTCGCGCCGCGCGCTCGCTGCGCTCAAGGACGCGACGAGCCAGCTCATCGGCCGGTTCACCGGAGCGGCGCAGGACGCGACGCGCGCCCTCTACGGGGACGGGCCGCTCACCCGGTATGCCGCGCGGCTCGTCGTGCCGGACGAGACGGTGGCGGAGATCCTCGTGCTCAAGGGTGTCGCGGTCGCCTACGTGATGGCGCCGCGCGAGCAGGAGCCGCTCTACCAGCGCCAGCGCGAGGTCATCGCCGATCTCGTGCACGTCTTCTCCGACCGCGCGCCCGTCGCGCTCGAGCCCTCGTTCGCGGCGGACTGGGAGGCCGCGCCCGACGACGCCGCCCGGTTGCGCGTCGTCGTCGACCAGGTCGCCTCGCTGACCGACGTCTCGGCCATGCAGTTCCACGCGCGCCTCGTGCGCCCGCCGGCCTGAGCGACCGGCGAGCGGCACCGCCGTCGGGCTGGGCGCCCGGGTCAGCCGCGCTCGGAGACCCAGGCGTCGCTCGCGCGCTGGACGTCCTCGGCCGTCACCGAGTCCGCGACGGTCGCGAAGTACCAGCGGTGCCCGAAGGGGTCGCGGACGGCGGCCTGGCGGAACCCCTCGAACCAGTCGGCGGGTTCCGCGAGGCTCGTCGCGCCGGCGGCGAGCGCCCGCGCGTACGCGGCGTCCGTGTCCTCGACGGGGACGGTGAACGACGCGTGCGTGGGCGCGCCCGGCTCCGGCGCGACCGAGTCCGGCGGGAACGCCTCCGCGACGGTGAACGTGCTCGTGCCGGACGGTGAGGCGAGACGCAGGTCGGAGTGGATGACGGCGTCGCCCGCCGTGATGGTGTCGACCACCTCGGCGCCGAGCGCCGCCTCGTAGAACGCGATCGCCTCGCGCGCGCCGCTCACCGTGACGTTGGGGTGCAGTGCCGACATCTCCATGGTGTCCTCCTCGTCGTGGTCGCCCGCGAGGTGCGGGCCGTCCCACCATGCTCGTGTCGGCGGGTCGTGCCAGTCTTGGAGGAATGCGACAGGTGTTCGAACCGGGTCATCCGGCCGACGGGGGCGCACGGGCCCGTCGGCGGCCGACGACGTCCGTTCGGGGCCTGGTGGATCCCACCGCCGCGCGGCGCGGGTTCGAGCTCGTACGCGTCGAGCCGGCGCCGGACCTCGCCGACCTCGTGGAGCGGCACTGGGTCGTGCGGTGGGACCTGCCGCCGGGGGAGTCGTTCACCCAGGTCCTCGTGCCGCACCCCGTCGCGAACGTCGTCGCCGAGGAGTCGGGCTACGTCGCGCACGGCATCCCGCCCGGCCTGTTCGCGCGCACCCTGACCGGCTCGGGCGCCGTGGTCGGCACCAAGCTGGGGCCCGGCGTGTTACGGGTGCTGCTCGGGCACCCGGACGCCGTGCGCCCGGGGGTGCAGGTCCCCGCGGCCGCGTTCCTCGGCCCGACGGCGGAGCGCACCGGGGCCACCGCGCTCGGCCTCGCCCGCGCGGGCCGGGACGAGGACGCGGCGCGCGCCGTCGAGCCGCTCCTGCGCTCCCGTGCCGAGCGCGCCCGGACCGTCCGTGCCGCGCGCGACCTCGACCGCGTCGCGCGCGCGTTCGCGGCCCTCGTGGGCGGCGAGCTCGGACCGGCAGCGGGCGTCGGCGACCTCGCGGCGGTCGTCGGCACGTCGGCGCGCTCGCTCCAGCGGCTCTTCGCCACGTACGTCGGCGTGAGCCCCAAGTGGGCCCTGCAGCGTCACCGCGTGCACCTCGCGGCCGACCTGCTCGCGGCCGACCCCGACCAGGACCTCGCGGCGCTCGCGACCACCGTCGGCTACTACGACCAGGCGCACCTCGGCACCGACTTCGCCCGCGCGACCGGGTCCACGCCCGGCGCCTACGCGCGCCGCTGCGCCGCGTCGCGCGCCGCGCTCGTCCCGGCGGCGTCGGGGCCGGGCCGGGGGTGACCGACGACGCCGTCCAGCCACCCCCGGGGCACCGCCCGGGCGCATAGACTCGCTCCGTGGCAGGCCTGATTCGACGCGAGGACGTGGAAGCCGTCCGCGACCGCGCACGGATCGACGAGATCGTCTCCGCGCACGTCACCCTCAAGACCGCGGGCGTCGGCTCGCTCAAGGGCCTGTGCCCCTTCCACGACGAGCGGTCGCCGTCGTTCCACGTGCGCCCCGGGGTGGGTCGCTGGCACTGCTTCGGCTGCGGCGAGGGCGGCGACGTCATCTCGTTCGTCCAGAAGATCGACGGCCTGACCTTCGTCGAGGCCGTCGAGTACCTCGCCGACCGCGTGGGGATCCAGCTCCGCTACGAGGACTCCGGCGGGCCGCAGCGCCCGCGTGAGGAGCCGGGCAGGCGCCAGCGGCTGCTCGAGGCGCACCGCGTGGCCGCGCAGTACTTCTCCGAGCAGCTCTTCGCCCCCGGCGCGCAGGCCGCCCGCGCGTTCCTCGCCGAGCGCAGCTTCGACCGCGCGGACGCCGAGCACTTCGGCGTCGGGTACGCGCCCACCGGCTGGGACAACCTCCAGCGCCACCTCCAGGGGCGCGGCTTCACGCAGCCCGAGCTCGTCGCCTCCGGCCTCATGAGCCAGGGCCAGCGCGGCATCTACGACCGGTTCCGCGGGCGTCTCGTGTGGCCCATCCGCGACGTCACGGGCGAGATCGTCGGGTTCGGCGCGCGCCGCCTCTACGACGAGGACCAGGGACCCAAGTACCTCAACACGCCCGAGACCTCGCTCTACAAGAAGTCGCACGTCCTCTACGGCATCGACCTCGCCAAGCGCGAGATCGCCAAGCAGAAGCGCGTCGTCGTCGTCGAGGGGTACACCGACGTCATGGCCGCGCACCTGTCCGGCGTGACGACCGCCGTCGCGACGTGCGGCACGGCGTTCGGCTCCGACCACGCGCGCATCGTGCGCCGTCTCCTCGGCGACACGACGGCGGGGGGAGGCATGCAGCTCGCGTCGGGCGCGTCCGTCGGGGGCGAGGTCGTGTTCACGTTCGACGGCGACGCGGCGGGTCAGAAGGCCGCCGTCCGCGCGTTCGGCGAGGACCAGCGCTTCTACGCCCAGACGTTCGTGGCCGTCGAGCCGAGCGGCATGGACCCGTGCGAGCTGCGCATGGCGCGTGGCCCCGACGCCGTGCGCGCCCTCGTCGACGGGCGCCAGCCCCTCTTCGAGTTCGTCATCAGGACGACGCTCGCGACCTTCGACCTCGACACCGCCGAGGGCCGCGTCGGCGCGCTGCGCGCCGCGGCCCCCGTCGTCGCGGGGATCCGCGACGCCGCGCTGCGCCCCGAGTACGCCCGCATGCTCGCCGGCTGGATCGGCATGGACGCCGAGCGCGTCCGCCGCGAGGTGGCGGCCGCCGCCAAGCGGGGCAGCGCGCCCGGTCCGGTCCGCACCGCGCGGCCCGACGACGCCCGCCCGGGTGCGGAGGCCGTCGCACCCGAGCCGGAGGTCCCCGCGCTGCCGGCGCCCGACCCGCGCGACCCCGTGGCGCGCCGCGAGCGCCTCGCGCTCGTCGCGGTCCTCCAGTACCCGCAGCACGTGCCGCCCGTCTTCGACGACCTCGGCGAGGACGCGTTCGCCGTCCCCGCGTGGCGCGCCGTCCACGCCGCGATCCGCGCCGCGGGCGGGGTGCGCGAGGGCGCGACGCTCGGCGCCGGGCACTGGGTCGAGGCCGTCGTCGAGCAGGCCGCCGAGCCCGTGCGCGGCCTCGTGACCGAGCTCGCCGTCGCGCCCCTGCCGGAGGACCGGGAGAACGTCGTGGGCGGCTACGTCGCCGGCGTCGTGCGCGGCCTCGTCGACCTCGGGCTCACCCGCCGCGTCGCCGACGCGAAGAGCCGCCTCCAGCGCCTCGACCCTGCGGCCGACCTCGCCGCGTACCAGGAGGCGTTCGCCGCGCTCCTCGCCGTCGAGGCGGAGCGCCGCACGCTGCGCGAGGGCGAGATCGCCTGAGCCGTCCGGGAGGTCAGGCCGTCGCGTCCGCGTTCGCGGCGGCCGTCGCCGCCCGCCGGTCGCGCGCGGCCTGACGGTCCGGCGGCATGAGGGCCGCGAGGACGACGAGGACCGCTGCGCTCGCGGCGAGCAGGACGAACACGACGTGGATCGCGGCCATGAGGCCCGGGCCCTCGGGCGTGCCGTCGGGGCCGAGCGTCGTGCGGGCGTTGATGATCGCGCCGCAGACCGCGACGCCGACGGCCGAGCCGAGCGACCGCGCGAACATGTTGGTGCCCGTCACGGCGCCGCGCTCCGTGAACGCGGCGGACGATTGGGCGGCGATGAGCGTCGGGACCGCGGTCAGCCCCATCCCGACGCCCACGACGAACGTCGTCGCGGCGACCGCGAAGACCGACGACGACGCGCCGAGCAGGAGCGTGAGCGACGTGCCGGCGAGGACGAGCGTCGACCCGATGACGGCGGTCCAGCGGAAGCCGATCCGCAGGTAGAGGCGCCCGGCGTTCGAGGCGGAGATCGGCCAGCCGACCGTCATCGCCGCGAGCGCGAAGCCCGCCACGAGCGGACCGACGCCGAGGACGCCCTGGGCGTAGATCGGTACGTACGTGGACAGCGCGAGGACGATCACGCCGACGAGGAGCGAGACCGCCGTCGACACCCCGACGACGCGCCGGCGCAGGATCGCGAGGTCGACCACGGGGTAGCGCGTGCGTCGTGCGTGCACCACGAAGACGCCGAGCAGGAGGACCGCGGCGCCGAGGACCGCGAGCGACGCGGGGGAGGCCCACGCCCACGTGGACCCGCCCTCGAGCAGCCCCAGCAGCAGCAGCGTGCTGCCGGCGGTGAGGAGCGCGGCGCCGACGTAGTCGATGGGCTCGCGCGCTCCCTCGCGCGGCGACTCGTGGTACCGGCGGTGCAGCATCCACGCGGCCAGCGCGCACAGCGGCACGTTGACGAAGAAGATCCAGCGCCAGCTCACGAACTCCGAGAACACGCCGCCGAGCGTCGGGCCGACGACGGACGAGATCGCCCATACGGACGCGAGGTAGCCCTGCGCCTTCGCGCGCTCCTCGAGCGTGTAGATGTCCGCGGCGATCGTCTGCGAGACGGGCATGACGGCACCGGCCCCGAGGCCCTGGAGCACGCGCCCGGCGACGAGCGCGGGCATCGACCACGCGAACCCGCACAGCACGGACCCGAGGAAGAAGAGGGCGACGCCCGCCAGCATGAGGCGCTTGCGGCCGAGGACGTCGGACAGCCTGCCGAAGACCGGCGTCCCGACCGCCTGGGCGAGCAGGTAGCTCGAGAACAGCCAGGGGAGCTGCGCGAACCCGCCCAGCTCGCGCGCGATCGTCGCCGACGCCGTCGCGATGATCGTCGCGTCCAGCGCGACGAGGGCCGTGGACAGCATGAGGGCGAGGAGGACGGGGCCGCGCTCGGAGCGCAGGCCGATCCCGGTGGGGGACGTCGTGGTCACGACAGACGCAAGCCCCGGGCAACGGTCGAGTATTCCCGGGCGCGTGACTGCGTGGGTCGGATCGGTCGGCCTGGCCGGAGAAACAGGCCGGCCCCGGACCGCTGGGCGATCCGGGGCCGAACCCGTGGGCTCCCGCGGTAGGACTTGAACCTACGACCGTCCGATTAACAGTCGGATGCTCTGCCAGCTGAGCTACGCGGGATCGATCATGGTCGTCGCGGTGTGCACCGCAGCGACCGGGGAAAACTCTAGCAGGCTCAGAGGGGTAGTCCGGACGCCGACCGGACCCTGCCCTCGGCGGCGTCCACGCGGGCCGTCACCTCCGGGTCCGTCAGGTCGACGCCGGGGTCCGCGACGACCTGCGAGAAGAGCTCGCCCTCGCCGTCGCGCCGCACCGCGACCCGGGCGGTGAGCCCTGCGGCGAACGTCACGGTCTCCGACAGGACCACCGAGGACTGCACGCGCTCGCGCAGCGTCTGGGCGAGCGACGTGCGGCGTGCGTCGGCGAGGCGGAGGGCCAGGGGAGCGCCGCCGTCGACCCACGAGACGGTGATCGTGGCGGTCTCCGGCGCGTACCCCGCCCGGTCGACGTCCGACCACGGACGGCGCGCGACGGTCGTGCCCGTCGGGTCGCTCGTGAGGAGCTCGGTGCGCGTCGCGACCGCCCACGAGCCGTCGGTCAGCTCGGCCGAGGCGAGCACGCGGTCGTCCGCCGGGACGTCGAGCGCGCGGCGGACGGGGTCGGGCAGGCTGGGACGGCGGAACCAGGACACGTCCCCACCGTAGCCGCTCCGGGTCGGCCCGCCGGACGGGCGGTATGCTCGCCCGCGCGCCCCGTTAGCTCAGCTGGTCAGAGCAGGAGACTCATAATCTCTCGGTCGCGGGTTCAAGTCCTGCACGGGGCACCACCGGGCTGCTCGTCCACGCCCACGTCCACGTCCCCCTGCGGATGCGGTGGGCGGCACCGCGCGGTGTCATGGCCGCATGACGGTACGGATCAAGCGGGTGTACGAGCCCGTTGACGAGGACGACGGGTTCCGCGTGCTCGTCGACCGGCTGTGGCCGCGCGGTGAGACCAAGGAGAAGGCGCGCGTGGACCTGTGGCTCAAGGACGTCGCGCCGTCGACGGAGCTGCGGCGCTGGTTCCACCACGAGGAGCGGCTGTTCGACGAGTTCGTCGCGCGATACCGGGCCGAGCTCGACGCGAACGGCACGGCCGTGGGAGAGCTGCGGGACGTCGTCGGACAGCATCCCGTCGTGACGCTCGTGTACGGGGCGAAGGACGAGGAGCACAACCAGGCGGTCGTGCTGCGGGACTACCTGGCCGCGACCGGTCCGTCCTGACGCGCCGGGGCGCGGCCCGGGGGGCCGGCGTCGCGTCGGAGGTCGCGATCGAGGGCGCGGCGCAGCCGCGGGCCGAGCGGGCGCTCGACGGCGCGGTGGATCGCCCAGGCGAGCACCAGGCACACGGCGACGGCCACGGTCAGCGTCGCCGCCCGGGACAGGTACGGGTGCACCGACTCGATCACCCACCGCCCCCACGAGGAGTGCACGAGGTAGAGCGGGTACGTCAGGGCGCCGAGCGCGGTGAGCCAGCCCCAGGAGACCCGGGCGAGCGGGGTGAGCGTCGCGGCCGCGACGACGGCGAAGCACAGGACGATCGCGACCCACCACACGGTCGGGGACACGACGACGTCGGTGCTGTTCTCGATGCGGGCCGCCTGGATCCTGCCCGAGACGGCTGCCGCGAGCACCACGTCGAGCGCGAGCGCCAACCACAGGACCGGCGAGCGGCGCTCCCGCGTGAGGAGGTAGAGCACCATCCCGCCGGCGAAGAGCGGGGCGTCGGGCGCGACGAGGACGGTCGCGACGAGCTCGGAGCCCGCCTGCGTGGCGATCGCCCCCGCGACCGGCCACAGCACGACGAACGCGAGCACCCGCGCGCGGGTGAGCCCGACGGCCACGAGCACGCCGACGAGGACGTAGAACCGCAGCTCGGACCAGAGCGTCCAGTAGACGGCCTCCAGGTCCGGGATCCCGAACGCCCGCTGGACCATGGTGAGGTTGGCCGCGGCCTGGGGGAGGTCGACGTCGCGGCGCCCCGGGATGACCAGGACGAGCAGCAGCAGGGTGAGGATGACCGCCGCCCAGTAGGCGGGGAACAGCCGGCCGGCGCGCGAGGCGATGAAGCCGCGCACGTCGCGACCCCACGCGGTCATGAGGATGACGAACCCGGACACGACGAAGAAGAGCTGGACGCCGAAGGACCCGTAGGCGGCGACGCCCTGTGCGCCCGGCAGGGAGTCGCTCGTCCGCTCGCCCCACGCGTGGTGGTTGACGGCGACGAAGTGGTACACGAGCACCGCCGCAGCGGCCGCGAACCGGAGTCCGTCGAGCACGGCGAGGCGTGGAGTCGTCGAGGGCATTCGGCGCACGTTACCAAACCGTGATCTGAAGAACCTGGGAGTGCGTTTCGACGTGCGTGCGCGGCGCAGTGCTGGCACCGTGTCCGGGCCGGAGAACCCGGCGACGCTGGGGGCGGCGTCCCGACGACCGAGGAGGTCCAGTGGCACCGAGTATCAGCTCGACGGGCAAGGCGGCAGCGCGAGGCGCACGGGGCAGCAGGATGCTCGAGCTCCTGGCACGTGCCGGGTACGCGGTCAGCGGTGTGCTCCACCTCGTGGTGGGCGTCCTCGCGGTCCAGGTGGCGACGGGCTCGGCGTCGAGCGAGCAGGCCGACCAGACCGGCGCTCTCACCGCCATCGCGCAGACGCCGGGCGGGACCGTCCTGCTCTGGTTCTCCGTCGTGGCGTTCGCCGCGCTCGCGCTGTGGCAGCTCACCGTGGCGGTGAGCGGCGCCGCCGAGACGTCCGACCGGCTCAAGGCCGCCGGCAAGGCGGTCCTCTACCTCGCGCTCGGGGTGCTCGCCGTGCAGGTCGTCAACGGGTCGGCGGGCGGCTCCGGCCAGGAGGAGAGCATGACGGCGACGCTCATGCAGAAGCCGGGCGGCGTGCTCCTGGTGGGCGCGGTCGGCGTCGGGATCGTCGCCGGCGGCGTATACCACGTGGTCAAGGGCTGGCGGAAGAAGTTCCTGGAGGACCTCGAGGGCGGCACGGGCGGGAACGTCGGTCGCGCCGTCGTGACGCTCGGCCGGGTCGGCTACATCGCCAAGGGTGTCGCGCTCGGCGTGCTCGGCGCGCTCTTCGTCGTGGCCGCCGTGCAGCACGACCCCGAGCAGGCGGGCGGGCTCGACTCCGCGTTCGCGACCCTCGCGGACCAGCCGTTCGGCGCGGTGCTGCTCGTCGCGGTCGGGCTCGGCTTCGCCGCGTACGGGCTCTACTCCTTCGCCCGCGCCCGGTACGCCCGCATGTGACGCGGCGGACAGGCGCGTCGGCCGTGAGGCCGGCCGCCCGTCCGCGCGCGCATGGAAGAATGGCGCCCATGGCGATGAGAGAGATCCGGACCATCCCGGACCCCGTGCTCCGCACCCCCTGCGACGAGATCACCACCATCGACGACCGCGTGCGCTCGCTCGTCGCGGACCTCGTCGAGACCGTCGACCACGAGGGCCGCGCGGGCCTCGCCGCCAACCAGATCGGCGTGAACCTCCGGGCGTTCTCCTGGAACATCGACGACGAGATCGGGTACGTGCTCAACCCGCGCATCGTCGAGCTCTCCGACGACTACCAGGACGGCGACGAGGGCTGCCTCTCCGTCCCCAACCTCTGGTACCCGACGCGACGCGCCTGGTACGCGCGCGTCGTGGGGACGGACCTCGACGGCAACGAGGTCGTCGTGGAGGGCACCGAGCTCATGGCCCGCTGCCTCCAGCACGAGTGCGACCACCTGGACGGCATGCTCTACCTGGACCGCCTCGACCGCTCCGTGCGCAAGAAGGCGATGCGGGAGCTGCGCGCCCACCTGTGACGACGCGCGTCGCCTGACCGCGGCCGGGCACGCCCGGCGAATCTCTCGCGCGAACGCGCGATGTCGTGCAAGATGGGCACGAGACACGCCGCGACGTACGTGTGACGTGCTGTGACACCACCCTCGGTGAGGACGTTGGGGAAGACGCAACCTCGACCTAGGGAGGCAGACATGGCCGGTGCCATCACCCGCGGTGTTCTTTACGTGCACTCAGCACCGCGTGCTCTGTGCCCGCACATGGAGTGGGCCGCGGGCAACGTCCTCGGCGTGCGCGTGTCGCTCGACTGGACCGAGCAGCCCGCCGCGCGCGGCCTCTACCGGGCCGAGTACTCGTGGCAGGGCCCGCAGGGGACGGGCGCCAAGCTCGCCTCCGCGCTGCGCGGCTGGTCCCACCTGCGCTACGAGGTCACCGAGGAGCCCAGCCACGGCGTCGACGGCGGCCGCTGGTCCCACACGCCCGACCTCGGCATCTTCTACGCCCAGACCGACGTGCACGGCAACATCGTCGTGCCCGAGGACCGTATCCGCGCCGCTCTGGAGCAGGTGAGCGAGCCGTGGGCCATGCGCGACGCCCTGCACCTCGCGCTCGGCAAGGCGTGGGACGACGAGCTCGAGCCGTTCCGCTACGCCGGGGCCGGCGCCCCGGTGCGCTGGCTCCACCGGGTCGGCTGACCGCGCGCGTCCGCCGCGCACGGCACGAACAAAGGGCGCCTGCCGGGATCTCCCGGCAGGCGCCCTCTGTCATGGCGCGCCTAGCGCGCCTAGTCTGCCCGGCGTGCGTGGTGCGCGCGGAGCCGGACGCCGGCGCCCACCGCGACCAGCAGGAGCGCGGCGACCAGGAACAGGCCCAGGTCGTCCGTGCCGGTCCGGGCGAGGTAGTCCGAACCGCTGCCGCCGGTGCTGCTTCCCGAGGTGCCGGAGCCGGAGCCGGAGCCCGAACCGGAACCGCCCGTGCCGTCGTCGTCGCCCGAGGCGGTGAGGTAGACCTCGAACGACGCGACCGTGGAGTCGCCGACGTCGACGCTCGTCGCCGTGCCCGTGTGCGGGCCGACCTCGAAGTCCGCCGGGACGACGAACGTCCAGCTGACCTCGCCGCTCGCGTCGGCGGTCGCCACCGGCAGGATCAGCGGCTCCGAGTTGATGACCGCCTGGACCGCCTCGCCCGGCTCGAAGCCCGACGCGACGAACGTCTGCTCGGCACCGCGCAGCACGCGCGGCGTGACGAACGACGAGACCAGGGCACGGTCGCCCGCGTCGACGACCGTGAGCGGCGCCTCCGCCTCGTTCCCGGCGTCGTCGGACGCGTGCACGGTGTAGTCGCCCGGCGTCGCGTCGTCGGGCACCGTGATCGGGGTGGTGAAGCTCCCCTCGTCGTCGGTCTCCACGTCGACCGTCGCGACGACGTCGCCGTCCTCGTCCACGAGCTCGACCGTGACCGTGGTGCTCGGCGGCCAGCCCTCGCCGGTCACGGTGACCTCGTCGCCAGGGTTCGCCGTGGTCGGGTCGACCGTGACGGTCGGCTCGGACACCCCGACGCCGCCGACGCCGAGCGGGGTCTCCGCCTCGGTCGAGGTCGTGTCGTCGATGCCGACGACGGTGTAGCTGCCGGGGGTGGTGCCGGCGGGGACGGTGATCGGGGTGGTGAAGTTCCCGTCACCGTCGGTGGGGACGTCCTCGACGGTGGCGATGACGGTGCCCGAGCCGTCGCGGATCTCGATGGTGACGGTGGCGTCGGGGGTGTAGCCGGTGCCGTCGACGGTGACTGCGTCGCCGGGGTTCGCGGTGGTCGGGTCGACGGTGATGGTCGGTTCGATCGCTGCTGATTCCACCGTGAGGGGCGTCTCGGCCTCGGTCTCGGTCGTGTCGTCGATGCCGACGACGACGTAGTCACCGGGTGCGGTGTCGACCGGGACGGTGATCGGGGTGGTGAAGCCGCCGTCGCCGTCGGTGGCGACGTCCGTCAGCGTCGCGATGACCGTTCCGGTGGTGTCCCGCACCTCGACCGTGACGGTGGCGTCCGGTGTGTAGCCGGTGCCGGTGACGGTCGTCGGGGTGCCCGCCGGAACCGTGGTCGGGTCGATCGTCACCGCCGGGGTGATGGCGGCTGCCTCGACGGTGAGCGGGGTCTCCGCCTCGGTCGAGGTGGTGTCGTCGATGCCGACGACGGTGTAGCTGCCGGGGGTGGTGCCCGCGGGGACGGTGATCGGGCTGGTGAAGTTCCCGTCACCGTCGGTGGGGACGTCCTCGACGGTGGCGATGACGGTGCCCGAGCCGTCGCGGATCTCGACGGTGACGGTGGCGTCCGGGGTGTAGCCAGTGCCGTCGACCGTGACCTCGTCACCGGGCACGGCCGTCGTCGGGTCCACCGTGACGGTCGGCTCGATGGTAGCCGCCTCGACGGTCAGCGGGGTCTCCGCCTCAGTCGTGGTGGTGTCGTCGATGCCGACGACGGCGTAGTCGCCGGGGGTCGTGTCGACGGGGACGGTGATGGGGGTGGTGAAGCCCCCGTCGCCGTCGGTCGGGACGTCGGTCAGCGTCGTGATGATCGTTCCGGTCGTGTCCCGCACCTCCACGGTCACGGTGGCGTCGGGCGTGTAGCCGGTGCCGGTGACGGTCGTCGGGGTGCCGGCCGGAACCGTGGTCGGGTCGATGGTCACCGCCGGGGTGATGGCGGCTGCCTCGACGGTGAGCGGTGCCTCGGCCTCGGTGGAGGTGGTGTCGTCGATGCCGACGACGGTGTAGTCGCCGGGGGTGGTGCCCGCGGGGACGGTGATCGGGGTGGTGAAGTTCCCGTCTCCGTCGGTCGGGACGTCCTCGACGGTGGCGATCACGGTGCCGGAGCCGTCGCGGATCTCGACGGTGACGGTCGAGTCGGGGGTGTAGCCCGTGCCGTCGATCGTGACCTCGTCGCCGGGGTTCGCGGTGGTCGGGTCGACCGTCACGGAGGGCGTGAGCGCCGCCGCCGTCACGGTGAGAGCCGTCTCGGCCTCGGTGGAGGTGGTGTCGTCGATGCCGACGACGACGTACTCGTCGGGGGCGGTGTCGACGGGGACGGTGAGGGGGGTGGTGAAGTCGCCGTCGCCGTCGGTCGGGACGTCGGTCAGGGTGGTGATGACCGTGCCCTCGCCGTCGCGGATCTCGACCGTGACCGTGGCGTCAGGGGTGTAGCCGGTGCCGGTGACGGTGGTCGGGGTGCCCGCGGGGACGGTGGCCGGGTCGACCGTCACCGCCGGGGTGATCGCTGCGGCCTCGACGGCGAGCGGTGCCTCGGCCTCGGTCGAGGTCGTGTCGTCGATGCCGACGACGGTGTAGTCGCCGGGGGTGGTGCCCGCGGGGACGGTGATCGGGCTGGTGAAGTTCCCGTCGCCGTCGGTCGCGACGTCCTCGACGGTCGCGACGACCGTGCCGCTCTCGTCGCGGATCTCGACGGTGACGGTCGAGTCGGGCGTGTAGCCCGTGCCGTCGACGGTCACGTCGTCGCCGGGGTTCGCGGTGGTCGGGTCGACCGTCACGGAGGGCGTGAGCGCCGCCGCCGTCACGGCGAGAGCGGTCTCGGCCTCGGTGGAGGTCGTGTCGTCGATGCCGACGACGACGTAGTCACCGGGTGCGGTGCCGACCGGGACGGTGATCGGCGTCGTGAAGCCGCCCTCACCGTCGGTGGCAACGTCGGTCAGTGTCGCGACGACCGCTCCGGTCGTGTCCCGGATCTCGACGGTCACGGTGGCGTCGGGCGTGTAGCCCGTGCCGGTGACGCTCGTCGCGGTGCCTGCCGGGACGGTCGTCGGGTCGACGGTCACCGCGGGGGTGATCGCCGCGACCGTCGAGCCGCGGACGGTCGCGGAGGCGAGGTGGAGCTCCGCGAGCCCGGTGCCCGTCCCGACCTCGAGGATCGACAGGGTCAGCGCCCGCTGCGTGAACGTGGCGTCGGCGACGGACGGCTCGGGCTCCTGGACGTTGACGACGAGGCTCACGACCTCCGTGAGGATCTCGAACACCGGCGAGAGCGCGGTGAGGACGGGGCCGGTGACCTGCGACGTGATCGTCCCGGCGAGCGTGCTCACCAGACCGGTCCCCTCGGCGAAGAGCACGGTGTCGAGCGGACCCGCCAGGGCGTTGACGAGGTCGCCCAGCGGGAGCGTGAGCGGCAGGCCCGAGAGCGCGATGGTGATGGTGGCGTCGGCGGGGTCGACCGTCCCGTCGACCACGTCGCCGACGGTCGTGCCGAGGTCGATGCTCAGGTTCAGCAGGTCGGGTGCGAGCGGGATCGGGTTGTCGACCACGGCCTCGACCGTCAGCGTCAGGCTCGCGGCGTGCAGAGCCGTGTCGACCGCCTCGACGAGCGCCGTCGTGAGATCGTCGAGGGCCGCGCTGAGCCCGTCGAGGATCGCGTTGATCGCGGCGTCGTCGAGGACCTCGGTGTTGGGGTCGAACCCGTTGAGCGAGCCGGTGCCGCCGAGGATCGTGTCGAGGTCGACCGTGACGGTCCCGTCGCCGACGTTGACCACGACGCCCTCGTCGCCGAAGTCCTGGTCGAGCACGGGCGCCAGCGCGCTGTCGAGGTCGACGTCGATCGCGACGGTCGGCTCCAGGTCGCCGCCGAGGATCTCGAGGACGTCGGCGAGCGCGCCGATCGAGTTCAGCGCCTGGGCGAGCAGCCCGTCGGTCCCGACGAGCTGGCCGACGGCGCCGTCCACGAGCGGGACGACCTCGTCGTCGACCGCCGTGGCGATGCCGGAGACGGCCGGGCTGTCGAGCGTGAGGGTCGCGCCGGCGATCTGGTAGTCGCCGGTCGGCGCGGCCCCACCGGTCGCCGCCGCCGTCGCTGACAGCGCCCCGAGCGACAGGTCGAGGTCAGCGACGACCGACTCGAAGCCGGGCCCGAGGAGCTGCGTGAGGTTGAGCTGTGCGTCGGACGGGAACTCCTCGCTGCCGCCGACGGAGATCGCGCCCTGGTCCGAGACGGCGCCCGACGCGGCACGTGCGGAGCCGTCGTCGTTCGCCTCGCCGTACTGGTTGACCGCACCGAGCTGAAGGATCCCGTTCGGCCCCAGCAGCTGGAGGGTGCCCGTCAGGTCGATCCCGAGAGACTGGAAGACGGAGGCGGCCAGCGGGTTCGTGACGACGGGGTTCGCCCCCGAGGGGTTCTCGGCCACGGCCCCCTCGAGCGCCGCGATCGTCGCGAGGTCGAGCCCGGCCACGGTGCCGCTGAGGAACTGCCCGCTGCCCTCGGAGTCGTCGGTCGGTGCCGCCGTCGCGGCGATCCCGCCCGCGAACGTCAGCGCGCCGACGACGCTCCCGACGGCCGCGAGCGCCGTCGCCCGCCTCCAGCGGGGTGGTGCCTGGGTGGAGAGATGTCTCGCCGTTCGGGTCACGTGCCTGTCCTTCCGCTCGCCTGCCTCGAGGTCGTGATGTGGCAGGCGCCACATCACGCCCACAGGGTCGGCGACGGGACGGAGGCGTGCTCGACGGGCGACAGGGGGCGCGGGGTGAAACCCGACGAGCGGCAGCAAGGCAGGGGACTGCGTCCGGCTTTGGGCTGGCTTGTCCGGACAAAAGGGATGGGTGAAATCGCAACGATCTGGACGATCGTCCATCTCAGGAGCCGAGACCTCGGCGTCCGGATCGTCCGGCCTCCGACGCACGCGAGCCCCGGGACGACGGCCGCTCGGCCGTCGCCCCGGGGCTCGAGGAAAGGCTGGTCAGACGCTCGCGACCGCGAGCGCGACGTTGTGGCCGCCGAACCCGAACGAGTTGTTCACCGCGACGATGTCGCCCTCCGGCAGCGGAGCCGGGGTGTCGCGCACGAGCGGCACCTGGAGCTCCGGGTCGGGGTTCGCGACGTTGATCGTCGGGGGAGCGAGTCGCTCGGCGACGGCCTTGATGGTGAAGATCGACTCGAGCGCGCCCGCGCCGCCCAGGAGGTGGCCGGTCATCGACTTGGTGGCCGAGAGGAGCACGTGGTCCGTCTCGGAGCCCAGGAGCGAGCGGATCGAACGGGTCTCGGTGAGGTCGCCCACCTTGGTCGAGGTCGCGTGCGCGTTGACGTGCACGACGTCGCGGCCGGTCACGCCGGCCTCCTCGATCGCCCGGCGCATCGCGGCGACCTGGCCACGGCCCTCCGGGTCCGGGGAGGTGATGTGGTACGCGTCGGCGGATAGGCCGACGCCCGCGAGCCGCGCGTACACGCGCGCGCCGCGTGCGGCGGCGTGCTCGGCGCTCTCCAGGACGACGACGCCCGAGCCCTCGCCGATGACGAAGCCGTCGCGGTCGACGTCGTAGGGGCGCGACGCACCCTGCGGGTCGTCGTTGCGCAGCGAGAGCGTGCGCGAGGCGGCGAAGGCCGCGATGGGCATGGGGTGGATCGTCGCCTCGGTGCCGCCCGCGACGACGATGTCCGCCCGGCCCGCGCGGATCATGTCGACGCCGTAGCCGATCGCCTCGGCACCGGACGCGCACGCCGAGACGAGCGCGTGGGCGCCCGCGCGGGCGCCGAGCTCGAGCGACACGTACGCGGTGGGGGAGTTGGGCATGAGCATCGGCACGGTCATCGGGAGCATGCGGCGGGCACCGCGCTCGCGCAGCGTGTCCCAGCCGTCGAGCGTGGTCCAGATGCCGCCGATGCCGGACGACACGACCGTGCCGAGCCGGTCGCCGTCGACCTCGGGGCTGCCCGCGTCGGCCCACGCCTCGCGCGCCGCGATGATGGCGTACTGCGTCGAGGGGTCCATGCGCTTGATCTCGGGTCGCGCCAGGACCTCGGCGGGGTCCACCTTGAGGGTCGCGGCGAAGGTCACCGGGATCTCGTAGCGCTCCGCCCAGTCGTTGTCGAGGGTGCGGGCGCCGGACTCGCCGGCGAGCGCCGCGGCCCAGGTCGAGGGCACGTCGCCGCCGAGCGGCGTGGTGGCGCCGAGGCCGGTGACGACGACTTCAGTAGCGGCGGACATGGTGCTCCTCGGGTGGGGTGAGGC
>NZ_LUAZ01000071.1:0-11530 GCF_001647255.1 Cellulosimicrobium sp. I38E | reverse complement strand
ACCCCCGAGCCGCCGCCCGCGCCCGTCGAGCCCGCCGAGCTGGCCCGCGGCGCGACCGGCGAGCGCGTCGTCGCGCTCCAGCAGCGCCTCGCCGACCTCGGCTACTTCATCGGCGCGCCCGACGGCGACTTCGGCGGCGGGACGCAGCAGGCCGTGTGGGCTCTCCAGAAGGCCGCCGGGCTCTCGCGCGACGGCGTCGTGGGCCCCGCGACGCAGGCCGCGCTCGACGAGGGCGTCACGCCCCAGCCGCGCAGCGGGTCGGGCAAGGTCATCGAGATCGACCTCGACCGCCAGCTCCTGCTCGCCGTCGAGGACGGCCGGGTCGTCACGGTGGTCAACGCGTCGTCGGGCAACGGCGAGTCGTACGAGGCGAAGGGCCGCACCTACCGCGCGAGCACGCCGCGCGGCGAGTTCCACGTAGGCCGGCAGGTCGACGGCAACCACTCGTCGAGCCTCGAGCTCGGCGACATGTGGCGCCCCAAGTTCTTCACGGGCGGCATCGCGGTGCACGGCTCGGGCTCGATCCCGCCGTGGCCCGCGTCCCACGGCTGCGTGCGCGTCGCGAACTCCGCGATGAACTGGCTCTGGGACTCCTGGCACGCCGACCCGGGCACGACGGTCCTCGTCTACTGACTCCCGCCCCGCGCTGAGTGCATGAAATAGTCGCGCCGGCATGGCCCGGACGCCACTATCTCATGCACTCAGCGCGGGAAGGTCAGAGGGAGACGCCGACGAGGACGGGCTCGGGGACGAGCTCGACGCCGAACGCGTCGAGCACGCCGTCGCGGACCGCGCGCGCGAGCTCCACCAGGTCCTCCGCGCTCGCGCCGCCCCGGTTGGTCAGCGCCAGGGTGTGCTTGGTCGACAGGCGCGCGAGGCTCGAGGGGCCGTGGACACCGAAGCCCTTGGTGAAGCCCGCGTGCTCGATGAGCCACGCGGCGGAGGTCTTGACGAGCGTCGGGTCGATCTCGCCCAGGCTCGGGCCGGTCGTGCGGGACGGCGTCGCGGAGCGCACCGGGTAGCGCGGGGCCTCCGCCGGCAGCAGGTCGGCCTGGTCTGCCGGGACGACGGGGTTGGTGAAGAACGACCCGGCGCTCCAGCGGTCCTGGTCCGGTCCCGTCTCCCCCGGCACGGCGTCCCCCGCAGCCACGGGCGCGACGTCCGGGCCGACGCCGTCGAGCAGCATGCCCTTCCGGGCCCGGAGCGCCAGGACGGCGTCGCGCACGTCCGCGCTCGGGGCCCGGTCGCCGACCTGCACGCCGAGCGTCCGGGCGAGCTCCGGATAGGCGACGGGGGCGGAGAGCGAGCCGAGGCGGGACTGGAAGCCGACGTCGAGCACGACGTAGCGCGGCGACGGGTACCACGGGCCGCTCGCCTCGCCGTCTCCGCCCGGCTCGTCCGCTGCCACGTGCATGCTGCGCTTGAGCAGCGACGTGCGGTACCCGAACGCGAGCTCGCCCAGCGCGAGCGTGCGCACGCGCGACCGCTCCCGGTCCCAGACGCGCACGGTCGAGACCACGCCCGCGACCTCCTGCCCGTAGGCGCCGATGTTCTGGACGGGCGCGGCACCGACCGTCCCGGGGATGCCGGAGAGCGCCTCGACGCCCACCCACTCCTCCGCGACCGCACGTGCCACGAGCTCGTCCCAGTCCTGCCCGGCCGGCGCGTGGAAGCTCGCACCGCCGCACGAGTCCTCGGCGTCCACGGTGATCCCACGCCGCAGGTCGCGCACGACGACCCCGCCGAACCCCTCGTCGCCGACGAGCAGGTTCGACCCGCCGCCGATCACGAGCAGCGGCTCGCCGGCCTCGTCCGCCGCGCGCACGGTGTCCACGAGCTCGGCCTCGGTGTGCGCCTCGACGTACCGGTCCGCAGGGCCGCCGACGCGCAGCGTCGTCAGCTCCGCCAGGGACGGCGCGCCGACGGCGTCGGGGCGCAGACCGGGGGCGGTCCGGACGATCTCGGGCAGGTCTCGGTCGACGGGGGCAGCGGGTTCGCACGTCACCGCCCCAGCGTAGTTCGCCCCCGCGCGGGCTCGCGGACGGGGTCAGCGGCGGGGGGTCTCCTCGGAGCGCTGGGCCGCCTGCTGGCCGGCGGAGCCCGCGGCGGTGGGGAGGGGGCGCGTGGCGCCGACGACGAGGAGACCGACGACGACCGGGACGGCGATCACGAGGAGCGCGGCGCGGTAGCCGACGTGCTCGGCGAGGAACCCGATGAGGGGCGGGCCCATGAAGAACGCGGAGTAGCCGATGGTCGCGACGACGCTCACGCGGACGGCGGCGCGTGCCGGGTCGTCGGAGGCCGCGCTCATCCCGACGGGGAACCCGAGCGCGGCGCCCATGCCCCACGCGACCACGCCGAGCAGCGCGAGCCAGATGCTCGGCGAGAGGGTGAAGAGCAGCAGGCCGACGAGAGCGAGCGCCGCACCGAGCCGCAGCACGGTGACGCGACCGTACCGGTCGAGCAGGCCCGTGCCGAGCAGGCGCATGCCGGTCATGGCCGTGAGGAACACGGCGAGGCCGACGGCGCCCATGGCGTCGGACGTCTCGAAGCCGTCGACGACCGCGAGGCTCACCCAGTCGTTCGCGGCGCCCTCGGTGAGCGCGGCGGCGAGGACGACGAGCCCGATGAGGAGGGTGCGGGGCTCGGTCCACGCGCTGAGCGCGCCGCGCGCGTTCTCCGACGCGGTGAGGGGGGCGCCGCTGCCCGCCGCGGCGGCGGGGTCGGACCCGGCGGCGTCCTCGGCCGCGTCGACGACGTGCTCCACCTGGCCGGCGGGCAGGAAGAACCGCACGCACCACAGGACGCCGAGGAGGCTCAGCACGACGGCGGCCGTGAGGTGCACCTGGACCGGGACGTGCAGCGCGGCCATGAGCGCCCCGACGCCCGCACCGGCCATGGTGCCGAAGGAGAACCCGGCGTGGAAGCGCGGCATGATCGCCTTGCCGAGCCGCTGCTCGACGGCGGCGCCCTCGAGGTTCATCGCCGCGTCCCAGACGCCGGTGCCGATCCCGGCGAGGAAGAGCCCGACGCGCACGACGACGTCCTCCCCCGTCGCCACGCCGGTGACGGCGGTGACGAGGCCCACGACGTTCGCGACGGCGAACAGCGTCACGGCCTTCGACGCGCCGAGCCGCTGGACGACCATGCCGGACAGCGGCAGCGCGAGCAGCGACCCGACCGCCATGAAGAGGAGCAGCAGGCCCATCTGCGCCTCGGTGAACCCGAGCGAGTCGCGGACCGCGGGCAGCCGCGACGCCCAGGTCGCGAAGTTGAACCCGTTGAGGAAGAAGACCGCGAAGACGGCCCAGGTGGCGAGCGCGACGACGCGACGGTCGGTGCGGGCGGTGGTCATGCGGAGGTCTCCTCGCGGCGGTGCGACGGGCGGGTTCGGGGACGGCGTGCGGAGGCACGGTGGGCGGTGGCGGACGTCCCGGTGCGGGTCGTCGCGCGGGGCCGGCGCGAGCGGCGGGGACGTCGCGCGTCGACGGCCTCGTCGGGGACGGCGCCGATCGAGCTGTCCTGGTCGGTGCCGCCCGACCGGCCGGTGGCGTCCGCGACGAACGCCACGTCGGTCTCGGGACCATCCTCCACCCCGGGGGGCACGCCGTCGTCCGCACCCGCCGGGGGACGCGGCGCCCGGGCGGCGAGCGCGGCCGGGGTCCGCAGAGGCGTGACCTGGCGCGCGAGGAGGACGCTGAGGACCATCGCGGCGACGATGAGCACGAGCGCGTGACGCGCGCCCATGGCCTCGGCGGCGAGGCCGAGCAGCGGCGGCGCGGCGAGCGACGCCATGGACGCGAACGCTGAGACGACGGACACGCGGCTCGCGGCACGCAGCGGCTCGTCGGACGCGGCGGCGATGCCGACGGGCACCGCGAGCGCCGCGCCGAAGCCCCAGAGCACGACCCCGACGCCGGCGAGCTGGAGCGTCGGCGCGAACCCGAAGAGCAGCAGCCCGGCGATCGACGCGACGCCCGACGCGCGGAGCACGGTGACGCGGCCGAAGCGGTCGATGAGGCGGGTCCCGGCGAGGCGCATGACGGTCATGGCCGCGACGAACGTGCCGAACACGACGGCACCGACGGCCTCGGTCTGGGCGAACCCGTCGACGACGGCGAGCGAGAGCCAGTCGTTGGCCGACCCCTCGGACAGCGCGGCGGAGAGGATGACGAGGCCGATGAGCAGCGTGCGCGGCTCGCGCCACGCCGAGAGCGCCGCCCCGAGCCGGGCGCCGCGGCGGGCGAGGCGGGCGCGGAGCCCGGCCGTCTCGACGTCGACGACGGCGTCGCCGAGCGCGTCGACCGGAGCGGGGGTCGCGACGGGCGCCTCGGACGTCGCGGGGCTCCGCGACGGGAGCGTGTCGTGGACCGTCGCGGGGATCGCGGCGAGGCGCCACACCGTGGCGACGGCGCCGGTCGCGACGAACTGGACGAGCACGGGGACCTGCGCGTGGGCGCACGCGGCACCGACGAGCGAGCCGACGACGGCGCCGATCGAGAACGCCGCGTGGAACTGGGGCAGGATCGTGCGCCCGACCCGCCGCTCGATGCCCGCGCTCTCGACGTTCATCGGGACGTTGCCGAGCGAGAACGCCATCCCGTTGACGAAGATGCCCGCCGCGAGCAGGGCGACGGAGCCGGTCGCGGGGCCGAGGCCGAGCAGGAGGAACGCGACGCCGAACAGGACCGCGGAAACGCCGAACGCGACCCGCCCGCCGAAGCGCGTGACGAAGGGGCCGGCGGCGGTGACGGTCACGAGCGCGCCGACGGCTCCGGCAAGGAGCACGACGCCGAGGTCCGCGGGGGTGAGGCCGAGGGCGTCGCGCACCGAGGGGATGCGCGCGAGCCAGCTCGACATCATGACGCCGTTGAGCGCGAACACGCCGAGGAGGACCCAGCGCGCCCGGGCCAGGGCGCGGGGGTCGGACAGGAGGTCGGACGGAGACTGCGCAGCACCTCCTCGAATCGATTCGATCCGACGGACGAGAGTGCGCTTCGAATCGATTCGAGGCATGGTCACCAGTGTGCGGGTACGCTGGCCGCGCGTCAATCGAGAATCCCGCGCGCGCGGGAGGCAGGGAGCGTGATGAGCGACACCCCCGGGAACCGGGAGCCCGCGGCGGCCGCCGCGCCGGCCCACCGGCCCACGCTCGCCAAGGTCGCCGAGCTCGCGGGAGTCTCCGTCTCGACGGCGTCGCTCGCCTTCTCCGGCGCCGGGCCGATCACCCCGGAGACCCGGGCACGCGTGCTCGACGCCGCGAAGGAGCTCGGGTACACCGGGCCCAACCCGCTCGGCCGGCAGCTCCGGTCGGGCCGGTCGGGCGTGGTCGGCGTCGTCGTCGGCGACCAGCTCCGCCGCGCGTTCCGGGACCCCGTCGCCGTGCAGGTGCTCGACGGCCTCGTCTCGACGCTCGGCGAGAACGGCCTGGGCGTCCTCCTCATCCCCGGCATCCCGTCCGACGACCCGGCCCGCGCCGTCGACCCCCTCGTCGAGAGCGCCGCGATGGACGTCGCCGTGCTCGTCTGGGGCGTGGGGTCGGACGACGCGACGCTCGCCGCGCTGCAGCGCCGCGGCGTGCCGGTCGTCATCGGGGAGGGGCGCGCCGTCGAGGGCACCCCGCTCGTCGCGATCCGCGACCGCGCCGGGACCGCCGACGTCGTGCGGCACCTCGTCGACCTCGGCCACGCGCGCGTCGCGGAGGTCTCGCTCCCTCTCGACAACTCCGACCGCAGCGGCCCGATCGACGCGCAGCGGCTCGCCCAGGTGGACCGCACGCCGACGGCCAACCGGCTCGCGGGCGTGCGCGACGTCGTCGAACCGGTCGCGAGCTGGGAGACCGAGGCGTCGCTCGTCGAGCACGGCCGCTCCGCCACGCTCGCCCTGCTGGGCAGCACCGCCGCGGACGGGACGACCGCGGCCGCCGACCCCGCGACGCGCCCGACCGCCGTCATCGCCCACTCCGACCTGCTCGCCGCGGGCGCGCTCCTCGCCGCGCGCGAGCTCGGCCTGCGCGTGCCCGACGACGTCTCGGTCGCCGGGTTCGACGGGCTGGACCTGCCCTGGCTCGCCCCGGACGTCCTCACGAGCGTCCACCAGCCGCTCGCCCGCAAGGGGTCCGAGCTCGGTCTCGCCGTGATCCGCCAGCTCGCGGGCGAGGCCCCGACGACGGTCGAGCTCGACGTCGAGCTGGTGGTGGGGACGACGACAGGCCCCGCCCCCACCACCTGACACCGGCCGCTCGGACCGGTCAGGCGAGCCGGCCGGGCTGGAGCGGGTTCGCGCGCGCGGCCGCCATGAGGTACCAGGACGTCGCCCCGACGTGCTGGACCTGGAAGTACCCGAACCCGAACCCCGAGTCGAGCAGGCTCGACGCGGCGACGACGCCCGACCGCTCCGGCAACGCCGCGCCGCCGATCGTCTGACCGGCCCCGACGCCCTCCTGCGCGCCCTGCACCTCGCGCAGCAGGCCCTCGGCGCGCACCCGGTCGTCGTCCCGCTCGCAGCCGCGGCGACCCCGCCGCCGGTCGTCGCGGCTCCCCCGGCCGCGTGCGCCGCGGTCCGCGAGCGCCGACGCGAGCTGCGCCGTCCCCTCGAGCCACACTCCCTGCTGGTGCACCGGGAGCCCGTTGTACGACGCGGTCGACGTGAGGCTCGCGCTCGAGAACGTCACGCCCTCCACGACCGTCCCGGCCGGGAGCTGCGACACGCCCTCGCCCGCGACGTCGCGCGCGGCCAGCGCGTCGTCCGCCCAGTCGAGGGCGCGGGCGTAGCGCCGCTCGCGCAGCGCGAGCCACCCCCACGTCTGCGGGTCCAGCGGGAGCGGGTCCCGGTTGATCTCGGTGCCGTCGTTCGTCCCGGTGTAGAGGTAGCCGCCGTCGGGCTCCCACATGCGGTCGACGAACGCGCGCGCGTGCTCGGCGGCACGGCTCCAGCGCCGGTCGCGCGTCACGGCCCCGAGCTGGCGGAAGAACGCGACGCAGTCGACGTTGTGCTCGGTCGAGCCGTTGGGGATCGGGGTGTTCGCGCTGTCCACGCCGAACGAGAACCCGCCGAGGGGCGCCTGCGACCACGTGTTCGCGACGATCCACGCGCCGAGGCGCCGGGCCGCGTCCAGGTAGCGGCGCTCGCGGGTCACCGCGTGCAGGTGCAGCAGCGCGATGCCCGGCCAGGCCATGTCTCCCACCGCCGTCCCGAGGAAGCCGAACTGCCACCCGACGTTCGCCGTGCCGTCCGGCAGCACGAGCCCGTGCTCCTGCGGCGTGCCGTCGTAGAAGGTGTAGGGCCCGACGTTGTACGCCTGGCGCAGCCGGCCGTCGTCGTGGTCGGGGTCGTTCTCGAGGGCGAACACGAGCCCGTCGCCGAGCGCCCGCGCGCGGTCGAGGTAGCGCCGGCCGGCGGTGAGCGTCGCGAGGATCGCGAGGGCGTTGTCGTAGACGAACGCCGTGGAGAACAGGCCGAGCTGGTCGGCGTACGACTGGGCGAGCCGCGGGCCGGGGTTGACGTCGGGGTAGGCGTCGGTCGCCGCGGCGAGGAAGCCGTGGGCGCGCTGGACCGACGCCGCGCGGCCCCGCGCCGGGCCACCGGCCGCCTGCCCGACGGCGCCCGTCGCCGCGGGCAGGGCCACGCCCGGACGTGCTGCCGCCGGGGTCGCCGTGAGCCCGGCGAGCGCGAGCGCCCCGCCGAGCGCGAGGACCGTGCGTCGGTCGAGCCCCCGCGGGGGCACGGGCGCGGGGCTGCGGTCGCGAGGGTCGTGGGATGCGGTTCGGCCACCGTGCTGGGTCATGAGCGTCTCCTTCGACGTCGTGAGGGGCGCGACCCACGGTAGTGGGAGCGTTCCCATGGCGAAAGAGGGCGGGCCGTGGCGAACGATGTCGAATCGTGCGCGCCGGTCGCCCGCTCGAGACTCAACCTTCCGGAGCCGTCGCGCGTGTGACAGTCATGACCGTGAACGCGATCGCCCTCTCGGCCGACGAGCCCGACGAGAGCCCCCCACCCGACACCCTCCTGCCCGTGGTGCGGGTGGTCACCTCGCACGAGCAGGAGTTCAGCGACTTCATGGCGGGCGCCGCTCCCCGGCTCGCGCGCACCGCGTGGCTGCTGTGCGGCGACGAGCACCTGGCCGACGAGCTCGTCCAGCAGGCCCTGACCCGTACGTACCTGCACTGGCGCACGGCGCGCGGACGCGACCCGTACGCCTACGCGCGCCGCACCCTCGCCAACCTGCGGGTCGACACGTGGCGCCGCCGTCGACGGGAGGTGCTGGTCGCCCCGCCCGACCTCCCCGAGACGGCGAGCGACGCCCGGGCCGACCAGCACGCCGAGCGAGACGTCCTCGTCCGCGCGTTCGCGACGCTCACGGCCCGCCAGCGCCGGATCGTCGTGCTGCGCCACCTCGTCGGGCTGAGCGAGAGGGAGGTCGCCGACGACCTCGGCGTCTCCGTCGGCACCGTGAAGTCCACGGCGTCGCGCGGGCTCGCCCAGCTCCGCTCCGTCCTCGGCGCCGCGGACGCGACCCCGGAGTCCTCCACCCCGCACCCCACCACCCGGAGCACCGACGCAAGGAGGCAGCGATGAGCGACACCCTGACGAGGACGGACGACGCGTTCGCGCGCTCCCTGCGCGAGCGGGTCGACGCCGCCGCGCCCCGCATCGACGTCGACATCGCCCGGGTCGTCCCGGCAGCGCGCCGGGTCCGGCGCCGTCGTCGTGCCGTCGTCGCCGGCGTGTGCGCCCTCGCCGTCGTGACGGGCGCCGGAACCTGGGCGGCACGGGAGCACGGCCTGCTGCGCACCGAGCCGCTGCTGCCCGCGTCCGTCACCCCGTACGTCCCCGACGCGGACGCACCGACGATCGACGGCGGATGGCCCGACGCCCCGTACTGGCACGTGCGGTCGGAGTCGTCCGGCACGGACTCCACGGGAGCCGCCTCGCACGAGGTGCGCGACTCATGGTCCGGCAACGACCGGCCCGGCGTCGTCACGGTCGAGGGCTCGCCCGACGACGACTTCTCGTTCGGCCCCCGCGGCTGGGGCAACCTCCTGATCGACGGCGAGCGCGTCATGATCGGGTGGGACGGGCTCTACGCGCTCCCGACGGAGCCCGCGCAGCTCGAGCAGCTCCTGCGAGCGAGCGTCGAGCCGGACCGCGGCGCAGGGTCCGCCGAGGACAAGGTGTTCGACATGGCCCGGTCCCTGCTCGTCGACAGCCCGGCGCCGCCAGCGCTGCGCGACGCCCTGTGGACGATCATGACGGGTCTGCCCACGAGCACGCCGCTCGGGGAGGTCACGGACTCTCTGGGCCGCACGGGCGAGGGGGTCCAGCGGTCCCTCCAGGGCCAGACGGACCGCCTCGTCTACGACCCGGTGGAGCACCGCGTCCTCGAGTCGTCGCACGAGCTCGATCCGGGAGTCCTCGAGGAGATGGAGGCACAGGGTCAGCTCGAGGGCGTGATCCTGTCCGCCTCCGGCCGGACCACGTACCTCGAGGAGGGACCGGCCGAGGACACTCCGGTCGAGCCGTCGCTCGAGGACAGCGGGTGCGTCGCCTGGGAGACGTGCTGACGCGCGAACGGCACCGGCACGACGACGAGGGCGCCGCACCCGGCCGGGTGCGGCGCCCTCGTGGCGTCAGGAGCGCGTGGTCGCCCAGGGCGACCGCGCTTCAGAGGCGGACGACCGCCTGGGTCTTGCCGAGCACGCGGGCGCCCTCGAACGTGACCGTGAGGTCGACGCGGACCGTGCCGGCGTCGGTGTCGACCACGCCGACGGTCCCGGTGACCTCGAGCGTCGCGACGCCGGGGTTCGGCACGGGCACGGGGCGCGTGAAGCGCGTCTGGTAGTCGACGACGGCGCCCGGGTCACCGGCCCAGTCCTCGACCAGCGCGACGGCGGCGCCCATGGTGAACATGCCGTGCGCGATGACGCCCGGCAGGCCGACCTCGGCCGCGAAGGCGTCGTTCCAGTGGATCGGGTTGAAGTCGCCGCTCGCTCCGGCGTAGCGGACGAGGCGCGCGCGGTCGACCTCGACCGTGCGCGTGCCGATCACGTCACCGACGGAGAGGTCGGCGAGGACGGGGCGGGTTCCGTCGGTGCTCATGCGCCCTCCCCGCGGACGGCGAGGGTGGAGGTGACGGTCGAGACCGGCTCGCTGCCGCCGTCGGGCAGGACCGCGGCGATCTCGCAGCGCGTGGCGACCATCGCGAGGCCGGCCCGCTCGACGATCGAGTCCACGTGCAGCACGGTCACGAGCTCGTCGCCCGCGACGATCGGCCGGTGGTGCGTGAAGCGCTCGTCCGCGTGGACGACGCGCGAGAAGTCGATGCCCGCCTCGGGGTCCTCGATGAGCTGCCCCTCCGCCCGCTGGGCGACGACGACCGCGAAGGTCGGAGGTGCGACGAGGTCCGGATAGCCCGCACCCCGCGCCGCCACGAGGTCGTGGTGCACGGGGTGGGTGGCGCCGACGGCGCCGGAGAACTCCCGCAGCTTCTCGCGTCCCACCGAGTACGGCGCGTTGGCGGGGTACTCGCGGCCGACGTAGGCCAGGTTGACGCTCACTGCGGTGCGCGGGCGCGGAGCCGGAGGCTCAGCGGGTCTCGCGGTGCGCGGTGTGCTTGCCGCAGCGCGGGCAGAACTTCGCGAGCTCCAGGCGGTCCGGGTCGTTGCGACGGTTCTTCTTCGTGATGTAGTTGCGCTCCTTGCAGTCCACGCAGGCCAGCGTGATCTTGGGGCGAACGTCAGCGCTCTTGCTTGCCACGGTTGTGAGCCACCTCTCGCGCCTCCGGAGGGCGCATGTGCTGTGCAGGTCGCACGACGCCGGCCGCCGTACGAGATTGTCGAAAGTGGTAGCGGAGGCGGGGATCGAACCCGCGACCTCACGATTATGAGTCGTGCGCTCTAACCATCTGAGCTACCCCGCCGCGTGACTGAACGCGAGGTCGCCTTGCAGTATTCCAGCAAGACGACCCCGCGTCACCACAGAGCCCCGAAAGGGAATCGAACCCTTGACCTTCTCCTTACCATGGAGACGCTCTGCCGACTGAGCTATCGGGGCAGCGCGGAAAACTCTACACGGAACACGGCGTCGAACGAAATCGGCGCCGTTCCGCCGTTTCTGGGCCCGTCAGCACCGCTTCCCACCGGATCGCGCACCGCCCGACGACGCCGGGTCGTGGAGCGCCCGGGTGACGCGGTGACGACGACAGGTCCCCGGCAGACGACGACGGGGCGTCACCCGTGGGTGACGCCCCGTCGCTCCGGTGGCAGGTGAGGGATTCGAACCCCCGAAGGCTGAGCCGTCTGATTTACAGTCAGATCCCTTTGGCCGCTCGGGCAACCTGCCGTGTGGAGTTGTCGCTCGCCGGAACGGACTGCACCTCGTGCAGCCCCTGCCGTGCGGGCGAGCCAACGATACAGCCCCGCCGGACCAGGTGCGAAATCCGGGTCCCGCCGACCGTCCTCGCGTCCGTCCGTACAGTGGTGCGGTGACCCACCCCTCCCCCACGCCGGACCACCTCCCCGGCACCGGGATC
>NZ_LUAZ01000070.1:0-11817 GCF_001647255.1 Cellulosimicrobium sp. I38E | reverse complement strand
GCCACACCCCGCTCCGGGTCCGCCCCCGCACGCCCACCCGGGACACCCTGGACAGGGAAACTCGCAGCCGGGGTACCCGCCGCCAGGATCGGCGTACGCGGGCTACCCTCCACTGCCGCCGATCTCGCCGGCAGCGTTCACGCGCCGGTACCGGACGACGGCGTGGGCTCTGATCTGGGTTCCGGTCGCGCTCATGGTCGCGGCGGCGGTCCTCAGCATCGTCCTCCTCGCGTACGCCGACAGCGACCCGTCGCGGAACTCCGCCGCGGGCTACCTGGCGATCGTCGTCTGGGGCGTCATGCTCGTCGGCGGGCCCGTGCTGCTCGGGGCGTTCATCCCTGGCTGCGTGATGCTCTCGCGCTCGAACCGTGCCCGCGCCCTCACGCGGGCCACGGGCTACCAGCCTCCCGTCTGACGCGGGGTCGCGCTCGTCCCGGCGACCGGGACGACGAGCCGCTCAGACCCCGCGGCGCGCGAGGTCGTGCTCGACGGGCTCGTCGGGGCGTACCGGCGTCACGTAGCCCACGACGGCGCGCACGACCTCGGGGTCGCGCAGCAGGCGGTGGTGCCCGAGCCCTTCGGTCGTGAGCAGCTCGCCCTCCGGCCAGGCCGCGGCGAGCGCCGCGCCGACCGGGTACGGGACCTCCTTGTCCGCGCGGTCGTGCACGACGAGCGCGGGCGGGACCGGGTGGGTCCGCAGCGTCTCGCGCACGTCCAGCTCGGCCAGCGGCCGACCGGCGACGTCGGAGAGCAGACCGCGGAGCAGCTCGCGGGTCGGGCGCGAGAGCCGGAGCAGGTCGGCGAAGCCGTCGAGCTCGCCCAGCACGTCCGCGATCGCCGCGACGAGCACGAGCCGCTCCACGGGCAGCCCGTCACGGACCGCGAGGACGGTCGTCGCGGTGCCGAGCGAGTGCGCGACGACCGCCGTCGCGTCGCCGTGCTCGCGCACCACCGCGGCGAGGGCGTCCGCGAGCTCCGGCATCGTGCTGCGCCGCGGACCGAGACGGCCGGGACCCGAGTCGCCGTGGCTCGGCGCATCGAAGGCGACGACGCGGTAGCCGGCGGCCCGCAGGGGCTCGACGAACGCGCCGAGCTGGCCGCGCCACCCGCCCCACCCGTGGGTCAGGTAGACGACTCCGACCTCGGCGGGCGAGCCGCTCGCCGTCGGGCCACCGCCACGGCCCGTCCGCTCCTCGCCACCGGCTCCGGCCGCGGCCCACGTCTCGACGACGACGCGTGCTCCGGTGTCGGTCGTCACCGTGGTGAGCATGCCGGGGGTGGTGCGGTCGTCCCGACGTCGCCCGGCGCCGTCGGGCGGGGTGCACCACAGGTCGAGCGCGAGGCGCGCGGCACGGCGCGGCGAGACCGCCTGGAGCGCGGCGAGGCGCGCGCGGACGAGCGCGAGCTGGAGAGCGGCCTTGCGCCGCCGCGCCGCCCGACGGCGGTCGGCACGAACGGTCGTGCTTTTCTGCGAGCCTGAGACGCCCACGGGAGGTTCCTCTCGGTCGGTGGTGCAGACGGGTGCGGTCAGCGGACGGGGGCCGGCGCCGGTGTGCGCGCCGCGTCGAGCAGGGCCTCGAACGCACGCCGGGCACGCTCCTCGGCGAGCGGGTCGGCCATGAAGACGTGCGCGTGGTTCACCCCGAGCATGACGCCGTAGAGGTCGGAGGCGAACTGCTCCGGGTCGACGTCGGCGCGGAAGCCACCCTCCGCGACGCACGTGCGGAAGACCTGCGCGACGACGTCGCACAGGTCGCGGTGGTCACGCACGAGCTGGTCCCGGACGGGGCCCTGTTGCGCGGAGAGCTCGGTCGCCGCCTTGACGAACAGGCACCCGCCGGGGTCCTGGCGCAGGTCGCACGCGAGCCACCCCTCGAACAGCGCCCGCATCCGCGGCTCGCCGCGCGGGGTGCGCAGCGCGGGGGCGACCACCGTGTCGATGAACTCGGCGCGCGCCTGGCCGAGCACCGCGAGCTGGAGCGACTCCTTGGAGCGGAAGTGCGCGTACAGGCCGGACTTCGACATGCCCGTGGCCGACGCGAGCTCGCCGATGGTGAGACCGGTTAGCCCGACGCGGTACGCGGCCTCCACGCCACGGTGCAGGATCGCCTGCCGCGTCTCGTCGCCCTTGGTCACCCGGCGAACGTAGCACGATCGTGCGGAAACCGGGAGACCTCTGCCCGCGGCCCCGCGCCCGACACCGGCTGTGCACCGAGCCGACAGGAACGACGAACGGCCCCACCCGTGCGGGTGAGGCCGTTCGTCATGATGTGCGCCCGAAGGGATTCGAACCCCCAACCTTCTGGTTGGGAGCCAACTGGCCCGCCCGTGACGAGGTCGCGGCGATCGTGGTCGGGCCGTGGGGTGAGGCGGCATGAGCGATGACCTGCGGGTATACCCGCCGTCGTCCGTTGCCGGGCTGGACGCGATCCGAAACCGTGTCGTCCCCGAGGTCCGCGAGGACGAGGACGAGCAGGACGACGCGTGACCCTGTACGAACTGGACATGCGTACCAACTCGCCGTGGACAGGACACATCAATGCGTGGCTCGTCGCGATGCGCGCGACCGGCCGACCCGAGACGACGCTCCGCACCCGGAGCGAGCACCTACGGTGGCTCGCGGTCTGGGCCGGCGACCGCGACCCGTGGAGCATGACGACGGACGATCTGCTCACCTGGATGGGCGGGAAGGTCTGGGCGCGCGAGACGCGACGCGGCGTCCGCTCCAGCCTCCGCGGCTTCTACCGCTGGGCGGTCGCCACCGGCCGCGCGACCCACAACCCCGCCGAGGGCCTGCCGTCGATCCCGCCGGCACAGCCGCGGCCGCGGCCCACGCCGGAGCACGCCTACCGGCTCGCCGTGATGAGGGCGAGCACCCGGGAACGACTCATGCTGCGCCTCGCCGCCGAGTGCGGACTCCGACGCGCCGAGGTGGCGCAGATCCACTCGCGCGACCTGATCGAGGACCTGGGCGGGTGGTCGCTCGTCGTTCACGGGAAGGGCTCGCGCGAGCGGGTCGTCCCGTTGCCGGTGAGCGTCGGCGTCGAGCTGCGCACGCTGGGGCGCGGGTACGCGTTCCCGGGTGACGACCACGGGCACCTATCGCCGCGGTGGGTCGGGACGCTGGTCTCGCGCCTGCTGCCCGAGGGCTACACGATGCACTCGTTGAGGCACCGGTTCGCCACCCGGGCCTACGCGGTGGACCGTGACGTGTTCACGGTCCAGGAACTGCTCGGGCACGCCTCCCCCGCGACGACGCGGGTCTACGTCCAGTTGCCGGACGACTCGAAGCGGCGCCTAGTCGAAGCGATCGCGAGTTAGGGAGCGGCTGCCCGCGGTTCACCCGCGGGCAGCCGCGTAGCCGGCTACCTCGCCGCCCAGGGGTCCACGATCACGAGGCCGACGACGGCCGCGATCACCGCGGCGAGGACGAGCCGCTGAGCCCACTTCTGCCAGTCCTCCAGCGCGACGATCCGCGCCTCCAGGTGACCGATCCGGACGTAGTCCGCGGCGCTCTTCGTGCTCGCCGAGTTCACGGCCGCGGTGAGGACGTCGACCTTGGTCTCTAGCGCGCCGAGGGCACGCACGACCTCGCCGTGCGTGACCTCGGTCGTGTTCTCAGGCGCCATCGCTGCGGGTCGGACGGTAGCCGAACGCGATCCCCGCGCCGGCGGCGGCGATCGCGCCGGCGGCAGACGCCGCGACCTCCAGACCGGCCACGTTGAGCGGCGTGACGGCGGCGCCGGCGGCGATCGCGACGACGTAGGCCCACGTGCGGACCTTGGGCGGGATGGCGGGGGTCTCGGTGTCCATCAGATCGTTCCCTTGTTGAGTGCCTGCTGGAGGGCCTGGACGACGGTGGACGGCCGCGAGAGGAAGCCGTCCGCGGTCGAGCGGTAGTGGCGCTGGAGCGCGCGGATCGTCTGCGGGCCGAGGTTGCCGTCCGCGTTGACGCCGAGCCGACGCTGGAGTGCGCGGACGACGTCGGACCCGCCGCTCCCCCACTGGACGGACTCCAGGGCGGCGTTCCACGAGCCCTTAACCTGGCCGCTGATCACGCCGTCCACCTTCGTCCCGAGGACCTGCTGGAGCCGGCGCGTGGTCGCGGCGCCCCAGTACCCGTCCACGCGCAGCTTCTCCGGGCCGGGCGCGGGGGCCGGCTTCCCGCCGCCGGGCGCCTCGGCGAGCGCGCCGGACTTCACGGCGTCCATGACGCGGCCGGGGCAGGCGGTGGACGCGCCGGGCACCTGCTGGTGGCCGTAGACGGGCAGGCGCGCGCCAAGCGTCGCGCGCAGGTCGCGGAACGCGGCGATGGCCTTGTCCGTCAGGGGCTCGTTGTTCCCGACGATGAACAGCACGCCGTAGAGGGTGCGGTTGGCACCGGGGTTCGCCGGCGAGGCGGCGTGCGCGGCCTGCCGCTTCCCGGCGAGGGACCAGATGCGGCCGGCCTGGTCGATGCCGTAGTTGTACCCGATGTCGGCCCAGCCCTTGCTGCGGACGTGGTGGGTCCGGTAGCCGCGCAGTTTCGCGGCCACCTGGTCCTTGGTGAGGTTCGCGTACTTCACGTCGCCGTCGCCGGGGTGGTGGGCGGCGATGCCCTCGGGCTGGACGTACAGCGGCGAGCGGTTCCAGCCCTCGGGGGTAGAGGTCCACGCGGAGCGCGGGAGGATCGTGGCCATGGTGGGGCGTCCTTTCAGTCGACGGTGATGCCGGACAGGCCGGCGAGCATGACGGTCGCGGAGGTCCCGGTGTACGGGGACCGGAACATGAACGCGAGAGCGCCGGAGGGCGAGAGGTTCGCGTACCCGACGTAGGCGCCGGTCGTGACGACGGTTCGGGACGAGTCCGGGCCGATGAACCCTGCGGGGAGGTCTGCGACGGCGGCGGAGGTGTTCACGGCGAACGGGCCGCTGATCGAGCCGCGGAAGTAGAGGACCTTTCCGATGCGGCGGACCTCGGGCGTGATCGGCGTCGTGTACCCCGAGCGCACGGTGATGGGTCGCCACCCGGTGTCCTCCATGAGCCCGCCGGGACCGATGAGGGCGAGGCGCAGGTCCAGGGTCCACTGCGGGACGGCCGCGATCGGGTCGCCCGCGACGAGGGGGTCGGGAAGGGGGCTCATGAGGTCTCCCGGATGAGGTAGAGCGCGGTCTGGGCGTCGCTGAAGGTGAGGGGTTCGGACTCGTGGAACAGCCAGTTCCACGCGGCGGCGTCGCCGAAGATGAGGCCGCGGGGCGCGGCGAAGTCGAAGTTCTCGGGGGTGAGGACGAGCGACTCGGCGCCGTCGCTGCCGATCGTGAGGGTGCCGCCGATGATCCGGACGGCGGAGAGGTCGGGCTCGGGGGCGTTGGCGATGTAGGCGACCATGCCGTGGCGGTAGTCGGTGCTCGTGACGTACACGAAGTCCGGGGCGTTGCCGATGAGCCGGTCCTGGTTGAGGTCGAACTCGAGCGCGCCGTCCAGGCGCCACCGGGGCTGGGACGCGGTGGTGACGGCCCATCGGGCGACGTCGGCCATCGGGGCGGGGTCGACGGCGTCGGACCGGATCGTCCACTCGGTCTCGCCGTAGGCGAGGATCGACGCCTCGTCACGGAACACGACGGACGAGTCGGACCAGTCGCCCTCGGGGTCGTCGGGCGGGACCTTGTAGCCGACGCTGGCCCGGTTGACGATGAGGTCGAAGTCGAGCACGCGGTCCTGGTCGTAGACGAACCGGGCGTCCACGTTGAACGGCGCGCCGCCGCCGCGCACGACCTCGGACGAGCTGTTGACGCCGGTCTTGGCCAGGCGCTCCAGGGCCACGGCCTCGGTGCCGGCCGTGGCCGCGACCACGGCGTCCAGCCACAGCCGGCGGCCGGCCGGCAGGACCACGCTGGACGAGCCGCTGTAGCCGACGACGCGCACGAAGAACGACGTGGCGTCCTCGGGGGCTTGCGCCGTGACGGTGAGGCGCGCGCCGGGGTAGAACGCGGGGTTCACGGGGGCCGTGGCGGTGTAGTCGAACGTGTCCCAAACGATCTCCAGCGTCACGCCGCGGTCGGGGCTCGCGGGCAGGTTCGCGTAGGAATCGGACGCGACGAGCGCGGTCGCGGCGACCCACGTCCCGGGCTCGACGGGGACGGACGAGGAGATGGCCTCCATGTACGTGGTGGTGCCGCCGGCGGTGACCTGGAGGATGGAGGCACCATCCCGGCCCCCGAGCGCTTCCCACATCTGCGGGAAGGACGTAGTCCTGGTCGCCGCGGCGTCGCCGCCGGTGGACCACCCGGCGGTGTTCACCTCGAACGAGGGGTTCGGGATGAGGTTGGGGTGGATGGCGATGAGGTTGGGGTACCAGGTGGGACGGTCCTCGATCGTCAGGCCGGCGCGCGAGGACGTGACGATCTTGCCGGCGCCGGCGATCGTGTCGCGCAGGATGTCGAGCGCGGACGTCGCGTCGATGTCGCGGGGCGCGACCTGCGGCTGGGCAGTCGGGTCGGTCGGCAGGCTCGCCCACGGGAGGTCCGCGGTCAGTTCGGCGATGCGCAGCGCGCGCGCCGCCCAGGACTCCAGGGGCCACGGCTCGTCGCCGAGGCGCCGGCGGGCGAGGACGCCGAGCCAGTCGATCGCGGTCACGCGCAGGACCTCGACCTCGAACGTCGAGCCGTCGGCGTTGCGGAACTCGCGCACGGTGCGGCGCAGGGTGTCCACGGCGCCGTAGAACACGACGTCGCCGGACGCCGGCCAGACGTCCACGAACAGCGTGACGGGGTCGTTGATCTGCGGGCGCGCGTGGCCGGGCGGGACCGTGACGTCGATGCTGAACGTGGACGGGTCGGGGTTGTCCAGGCCGGTCGGGGCGGACCACTGGACGGTCGCTGGCGTGTAGGCCGTGGGCAGGGTGTCGCGGCCGGCGACGTCCAGGTTGTAGGTCGTCGTGCCGATCGTGAGGGTGCGCGGGCTGAAGATCATCCGAACACCGCCTGGCCGAGGGTGCGCCGGCCGGTGCGCCGCATGGTGCGGCCCACGATGGACTCGATCTGCCGGCCGACGGCGAGCGGGTCCAGGGCGCCGTTGACGGTGATGTTGTAGACGGCTCCCCCGCCGGTCCCGAGCGCGCCGAAGCCGCCGCCGGACGCCGGCGCGAACACCGCCGGTGCGACGAGCTGCGCCGGCTCGGGCTCGGCCGCGAACGCGCGCATGAGCACGGGCTCGTCGGCCGGCATCGCGGCCCGCGAGAAGATGCCGCTGATGCCGTTGCCGATGTTGCGCATCCAGGCCGGCGGCTGCGGGAACTTGATGTTCCGGATGGAATTGATGACGTTCTGAATCATGTTCCACACGGCCTGGAATGCGTTCTTCACCGCGTTGATCGGGGTGAGGATGATGTTGAGCGCGTTCTGGCCGGCGTTCTTGATCGAGTCCCACACGGTGGCCGCGGCGGTCTTGATCGTGTTCCAGACGTTGTTGATCCGGTTCCCCCAGGTGGTCACGGTGACCTGGATGCCGGCGACGATGTTGGCGATGGTGGTCTTGATCCAGTTCCACGCGGTGGCCGCGGCGTTCTTGATCGTGTTCCAGATGAGCAGCGTCGCGGCCTTGAAGAGCTCGATGCGCTTGTTGATCTCGATGACGACCTTCACGACGGCGTCCTTGATCCAGTTCCAGACGGCGACGGCGGCGTTCTTGATCGTGTTCCAGATGAGCAGCGTCGCGGCCTTGAACAGTTCGATGTGCGCGGACACGACGTCGATCACGGTGGTGACGGCGTCCTTGATCCAGTTCCACGCGGCCTCGGCCGCGGACCGGATGGCCTCCCAGATCGCGAGGACGGCGTCCCGGAACCACTCGCAGTTGTTCCAGAGGTAGATGACGATGGCGACCACGGCGGCGATCGCGGCGATGATCAGGCCGATGGGGTTGGCGTTCATCGCGGCGTTGAGCGCCCACTGTGCGGCGGTCCACAGGGCGGTGGCGCCGCGCACGATGGCCTGGACGGCGGCGTAGGCCTTCAGGGCACCGTTGACGACGAGCACGCCGGCGGCGAGCGCGGCGACGGCGGTGGCCACCGCCGTGACGGCGGTCGCGTTCTCGCCGAGGAAGCCGGCGACCTGGCCGAGGATCGTCTGGAGTTGGGTGTAGACGGGGAGCAGTCCCTCGCCGATCTTGGCGCGCGCGTTCTCGGCCTCGGCCGCGGCGATCTGCTGGGCGCCGGCGGCGGTGTCCGCCTCGCGGGCGAACTGTCCCTGGGCGTCCGCGGTCTGCTTGGTGAGCAGGGCGAGGGTCGCCTGGAGTTTCGCGTTCTTCTCGGCCTCGCCGGACAGGCCGGTCAGCCCCATCTCGGCCATCTGCGCCTGGACGGCTGCCTCGTTCATCGAGACGCCGTAGCGCTCGATCGGGTCGCGCTCGCCGCGGAGCAGGCTGGACAGCGCGGACACGGCGTCCGCGGTCGTCCCGCCGAACGTCGCGGCGAGGTCTGCGCCGAGGGTGACGAGGTCGTTCGTCTGTCCGGCCACGGCCTCCATGGGGACGCCCATGTTCTTCAGCTGCGACCCGATGACGGTGGCCAGGTCCTGGTACTGCGACGTGGCCAGGCCGACGTTCGTGGCGGCGTCCGCGGCGTAGCCCTTGACCTGGGCGGCGTGCTCGGCGAACACGGACTCCACGCCGCCGGTGGACTGCTGGAGCGCGGACGCGGAGTCGATCGCGCCCTTGGCGAGCGCGCCGACGGCGGCGAGCGCGACGCCGGCGGGGACGGCGAGCCGGTCGAGCTTCTGCTCGAACTTCTGGACCCCGGTGGCCATGTCGTCCATGCCCTGCGTGCCCTGCTTGGCGTCGGTGACGACGCGGACGGACAGCACGGCGGTCTTGTTGGCCACCGGGGCTCACCTCCTTCGTTGGGCTTCGTCCTGCTCTTCGCAGATGTCGAGCAGGGTGGCCAGGACCTCGGTGTCCGCTGCGAGAAGTTCGGACACGGGCTGGCCGGTGCGGATCGCGAGGGCGCAGATCAGGCGGACTCGTGACCCGGCGGGGTAGGGTCCACGGCCACCTGGTCCGCGTTCTCGGCGTCGACCGCGTCGCCGTCCGGCGTGATGACCTGCGCCTGGACGCACTTGGACAGGAAGTCGTCCACGGACAGGGCGATGACGGACGAGCGGCGCAGCGCGGACCACGCGACGAACGTGGCCCAGAGCATCGGGGCGTCCTGCATCTGCGGCCAGGACTTCTTGCCGCGCGTCATGTCCCACGCGACGGCGTCGCGGTTGTCGGTCTGGACGTCGTACTCGAGAAACTCGTCCGTGCCGTCCTGCTCGATGAGGACGCGCACGGCGGGGGCGGTCAGGCGGGCCATGGTCAGGCTCCTTGGATCTTGGCGAGGATGGACTCGATGCCGGCCTCGTAGCGGGCGAACCACGTGGGTTCG
This sequence comes from Cellulosimicrobium sp. I38E, assembly GCF_001647255.1. NCBI lineage: Bacteria > Bacillati > Actinomycetota > Actinomycetes > Micrococcales > Promicromonosporaceae > Cellulosimicrobium > Cellulosimicrobium sp. I38E. The sequence continues at coordinate 2,414 of NZ_LUAZ01000070.1, read as the reverse complement.
GTGGACTGTGCGGCGAGGGTGAGCCACGGCTGGGCTCGGATGCCGCGGCGGGGCCAGCCCCAATGGATGGGCTGGGCGTACGGGACTCGGGCGTAGCCGGCGCGGGTGATCGCAGCCGTCTGCGTCGCGCCGACGCGCACGGTCGACGCGAGGCGCCCGGAGCGTCGGGGGGTCGTCGGGCGGGCCGCGCCGGCGACGATCCCCCCGACCTCGCGGTGGACCGCCGTGAGGTCCTTCATGTCGGCGCCGGCCTTGCGCAGCGTGGAGCGCAGCTTCTTGGCGCCGATGACCTCGACGGCGGGCTGGCTCACGGCTCGACGTCGCCGATCGTGGGCTCGCCGATGAGGGTCCACTCGAAGTCGGACGTCGGCTTGGTCTTGACGTCGCCGCCGATCTCGATGGCCTCGACGGTGACGGTCCCGGTGATGGACCGGCCCTTGGCGGTGTTCGGCACGTACTCGAACGGGAACTCGATCCCGCGGTTGTTGAAGCACCACTCCGTGGTGGAGTCGATGTTGCCGAAGTCCTGGAGCAGGGTGCCCTGGAGCGTCCAGGACTCCGAGCGGTCGCCGGGGGCCTGCTCGCCGGACAGGACGTTGACCGGGTCGCCGGTGTCGACCTCGGGCACGAGCCGGCAGGACGTGACCTGCGAGGCGAACTGCTTCAGGGTGCCGGCCTCGCCGAGGGTGAGCGTCCCGGCGCCGACGGTGATGGTCTGGATGGCCATGGCCTAGTCCTCCGTGATCTGCGTGGTGAGGGTGAACGTGAGTGCCGGCAGCGGGTCGGCGCCGTGGTTGGCGAGGACGACGGCTTGCGCGCGGGCGTCGTCCACCTGGACGACGGCGCGGACCTTGGCGAGCATGTCGCCGAGGTCGTCCAGCGCGGGGCCGGCGCCGTTGTCGATCGTGATGAGCCAGACGTCCCAGGTCGCGACGTAGGACGTCTCGTCCAGGACCTCGAACGAGACGTCGACCGGGCCGACGAGCGCGCCGGGCAGGTTGAGGTCGCGCTCGTCGGTCACGGCCGGCACGCCGGCGTCGGTGATCATCTGCGCTACCTGCTGGCACGCGGCTCCGAGCTTCACGGCGTCACCCGACCTGTGGCGGGACGAACGAGTCGATGCGCAGCATCCGGGCCACGTCGGGGTCGTACCGCGACACGTAGGACGCGCCGACCTCGGTCAGGGCCTCGACGCCGGACGGGCTGTTGCGCCGGCGGACCAACCTCGCGGCCAGCATCGTGGCCGCGAGGTCGGTCTGGGCCGTCCAGGTCTCGCCGTCCGCCTCGCGCGGCGCCGTGGGCAGGTCCTCCACGAACGCGACCACGGCCGCGGTGCACGTCTTCACGACGGCGTCGGGCGCGGCGAGTTTCAGCCAGTCGGCGACGGCCTGGGGCTCGATCACGGGATCAGGCCTCCGGCGCCGGCGTGACGTTCGCGCGGAACAGGGCGCGGGCGTCGTTCACGATCATGCCGCCGTAGCCGAACACGCCGACGTCGACACCGCCGTTGGGGATGTTGAGGGCCTGGACGCGGACCGGGGGGTTCACCTCGTACCACGTGGCGGCGCGCGAGTCGCCGGCGAGGATCGCGCCGGCGGGGAGCGAGGGCTCGACGTCGAACGACAGGCCACCGGCGTTGCCGGAGACGGTGCCGAGGTTGATCGCGCCCTGGGCCTTCAGCCACCACGGGACTGCGTCCGAGGGCAGTTCCACGAACTCGGCCCACACGTCCGCGGCGAACGTGATGAACGACAGGTTCGAGCCGAGAGTGGCGGCGCGGACGCCGAGCTGCGCGAGCGCGGACGTCACGGTCGCCGGCGCGGGCGTGACGACGGTCGCCGCGGCCAGCGCGATCGCGGCGGCGTAGGCCTCGGACTTCTGCTTGTACTCGTCCGTGGCCGCGACGAACCAGTCCTGGAGGAACTGCGCGGACCCGAGGTCGATGAACGCGCGATCGATGTCGTTGCCGCCGGCCCAGCGCTGCGCGTCCGCGGTCGCGGGGACCGTGGTGAACGTGCCGGCGCCGTGGATCGCGGCCTTGTCGCCGGCGTACTCGCCGATCAGGTTCTCGTACTTGCGGGTGAAGCCCTCGATCTTCAGCCCGGTGAGCGGACGCGGGGCGCCGAACGCGTCGATGATCGGGCGGCGCACGTTCGAGGCCTGCCACAGTTCGCCGGCCCACTGCGGGCGCTCGGGCGCGATCGCGGCGGCGGCGTCGTCGCCCGGGACGATGTCCCCGAGCGCCGCCTGGACGGTCGCGACGTTGCCGGCGATGAGCGCGTCCCGCACGATGCGCGAGGCCGTCGCGAGGTCGGGGCCGCGGCCGGCGGTGCGTGCCGGCGCCATGGGCGCGTTCGCCGCGGCGACGATCGCGGCCGAGGGCGAGGGCTCCGGGGCGGCGGGCGCCGGCGGGG
>NZ_LUAZ01000069.1:0-13155 GCF_001647255.1 Cellulosimicrobium sp. I38E | reverse complement strand
GGCGAGCGGGGGCGGGGGCGTGATAGGACGTACGGGTGAGTAACGACGCCGCCACGCCCGGTACCTCCGACCAGCCCGAGAGCCCGTTCCACGATCTCGACCAGTACCTCGCCATCCCGCGCGTCGGAGGGCTCGCGCTCTCGCCCGACGGGGCGCGCCTGGTCACGACCGTGCAGACGCTCGACCCGCAGCGCACCGGGTACCGGACCGCGCTGTGGGAGGTCGACCCGGCGGGCGAGACCCCGGCGCGTCGGCTCACGCGCAGCACCAAGGGCGAGTCGAGCGCGACGTTCACGGGGGCGGGCGACGTCCTCTTCACCTCGGCCCGGCCCGACCCGGACGGCGGCTCCGACGACGACCCGAAGGCGGCGCTGTGGCTGCTCCCGGCGACGGGCGGCGAGGCGCGCGTCGTCGCGACGGCGCCCGCGGGCGTCAGCGGCCCGCTCGCGGCGACGGACGCGCCCGTCGTGTCGGTGGCGGCCTCGGTGCTCCCGAGCGCGCGCGACCTCGCGCACGACGCCGAGCTCCGGTCCGCGCGCAAGGACGCCAAGGTCGCGGCGATCCTGCACAGCGCGTACCCGGTGCGCCAGTGGGACCACGACCGGGGCCCGGACGAGGCCCACCGGTTCGTCGGCGACCTCACGACGCTCGTCGACGAGCCGGCGCACCCGCTCCCGGACCCGGCCGGGACGTCGGGCGCCGAGCCCGGCGGCACCGACGACCACGGCCCGCACGACCCCCGGCTCCTCGACCTGCGCGACGTGACCCGCGGCGTCGAGCAGGGAACCGCGCCGGGCCGCGCGCTGCACGAGCACTCCGCCGACCTGTCCGGCGACGGTACGACGCTCGTCACCACGTGGCAGGTGGCCGGGCCCGGGCCGCAGGTGCGCAACACGCTCGTCGCGATCGACACGGCAACGGGCGCGCGGCGCACGCTCGTCGACGAGCCGAGCGCGGAGGCGCACTCGCCCCGCATCTCGCCCGACGGCGCCTGGGTCGCGTTCGTGCGGGAGACCATCTCGACGCCGCACCAGGCGCCGGAGGAGAGCCTCGCCGTCGTGCCGCTGCACGCGCCGGACGGGCCGGCGGGGGCCGTGGAGGGCCACGACGACTCCGCGACGACGCGCGCGGAGAACCACGCGACCCCGCGCACCCTCGTGCCGCACTGGGACCGCTGGCCGACGTCGCTGCGCTGGCTCCCCGACGGCTCGGGGCTGCTCGTCACGGCCGACGACGACGGCCGCGGGCCCGTCTTCCTCGTCGCCTTCTCCCCGGACGGCACGACGGAGAACGGCACGGCCGAGCGCGTGACGAGCGACGACGCCGTCTTCACCGACGTGCAGGTCGCGCCCGACGGACGCACGGCCTACGCGCTGCGCACGAGCTACCTCGAGCCGTCGCACCCGGTCCGCATCGACCTCGGGGCGTTCCTCGGGTCCGGCGCTGCGGGCGGCCGTACGCCGGTGCCCGCGACGCCGCTGCGCGGCCCGGTCGCGACGCCCGACCTCCCGGGCACGCTCGTCGACGTCGAGACCGCCGCGTCGGACGACGTGCGCGTGCGCGGCTGGCTCGCGCTCCCGCACGGCGCGTCCGCGGACGACCCCGCGCCGCTGCTGCTGTGGATCCACGGCGGCCCGCTCGGCTCGTGGAACGCGTGGAGCTGGCGCTGGAACCCGTGGCTGATGGTCGCGCGCGGGTACGCGGTCCTGCTGCCGGACCCGGCGCTGTCGACGGGGTACGGCCAGGACTTCGTGCAGCGCGGCTGGGGTTCGTGGGGCAAGGCCCCGTACACCGACCTGCTCGCGATCACCGACGCGGTGGAGGCGCGTCCCGAGGTCGACGCGACCCGCACGGCCGCGATGGGCGGGTCTTTCGGCGGGTACATGGCGAACTGGGTCGCGGGCCACACCGACCGCTTCCGCGCGATCGTCACGCACGCGAGCCTGTGGGCGCTCGACCAGTTCGGCCCGACGACGGACCACGCGTACTACTGGGCGCGCGAGATGACGCCGGAGATGGCGCTCGAGAACAGCCCGCACCGGTTCGTGGGCGACATCGTCACCCCGATGCTCGTGATCCACGGCGACAAGGACTACCGCGTCCCCATCGGCGAGGGCCTGCGGCTCTGGTACGAGCTGCTCGAGTCGTCGGGCCTGCCCGCCGGGGCCGACGGCGAGACGGTGCACCGGTTCCTGTTCTACCCGGACGAGAACCACTGGATCCTCCAGCCGCAGCACGCGAAGGTCTGGTACCAGGTGGTGCTCGCGTTCCTCGCGGAGCACGTGCTCGGCGCCACGCCGGGCGAGGGCGACGCGGCGCTGCCGACGACGCTCGGCTGAGCACGGGGCTCCCTGCCCGACGCCGGGGGAGGCCGGACTCCGGCATGGGAGGGCACGCAGGCGCGCCGCGCGGAGCGTGAGGTAGTCGCGCTCCGCGGGGCTCGGCGTCGCCGCCGCGGCGGCCACGTACTGCCCGACGGCGGCCCGCGTCTCTCCCGCCCGCTCCAGCAGGTGCGCACGCACGGCGGGCAGCCGGTGGCTCGTCGCCAGGGCGTCGTCGAGGCCGGCGAGGAGGGCGAGGCCCGCGCGGGGGCCGTCGACCATGGCGACCGCGACCGCGCGGTTGAGCGTGACGTGCGGGCTCGGGTCGAGGCGCTCGAGCACCAAGTAGAGCGCGAGGACCCGCTCCCAGTCCGTCGCGTCCGTGCTCGGTGCCTGCGCGTGCAGCGCCGCGACCGCCGCCTGCACCTGGTACGACCCGACGAGCCCGTGGGGGAGCGTCGCGGTGACGATCCGGACGCCCTCGACGATCTGGGCGTGGTCCCAGCGGGACCGGTCCTGCTCGGCGAGCGGCACGAGCTCGCCGCGCGGGCCGGTCCGGGCGCCGCGCCGGGCGTCCGTGAGGAGCATGAGCGCGAGCAGCCCCGCGACCTCCGGGTCGTCCGGCAGCAGCGCGTGCACCGTCCGGGCCAGGCGGATCGCCTCGCCGGACAGGTCCGCGCGCCGCAGGTGCGGCCCCGAGGTCGCCGTGTGGCCCTCGGTGAACACGACGTAGAGGACGCGCAGGACCGCGGCGAGCCGCGCGTCCCACTCGCCCGGCCCCGGGGTCGCGAACGGGCGGTCGAGCGCGGCGAGGCGCCGCTTCGCGCGCGTGATGCGCTGGGTCATGGTCGCCTCGGGGACGCCGAACGCACGGGCGATCTCCGCCGTCGTGAGCCCACCGACGGCCCGCAGCGTCAGCGCGACGGCGCTCGCGGGCGGCAGGTCGGGGTGGCAGCAGAGGAAGAAGAGGGTGAGCGAGTCGTCGACGTCACCCGGTCCCGCGCCCGTGTCGACCTCTCCCGGCACCTCGTCGGGCGCGACCGTCGCCCGCGGGGCCCCGGCCGCGCCCGTGAGCCCGGCCGGGGCGAGCCGCGCCGACGCCGGGTCGCGCCGCGCCGTCGTCTCCTCCCGACGGCGCCGCGCGACGTCGGCCCGGACCGTGTCCACGAGCCGGCGTTCCGCGACGCGCACGAGCCAGGCCCGCGGGTCGTCGGGGATCCCGTCCGCCGGCCAGCGGGTCGCGGCCGCGAGCAGCGCCTCCTGGAGCGCGTCCTCGGCGTCGGCGAGGTCGCCGCAACGCCTGACGAGGAGGCCGAGGACGCGCGGCCGGAGGTCCCGCAGCAGGTCCTCGACCGGCTCGGGGGACGAGGTGGTCACGCGGCCGTCACTGCTCGGACGCGGGTGCGCTCATGACCTGGCGGACCTCGATGTACTCGCCGATCGGGGAACCTCCCGGGCCGGGCGCGGCCGACGCCTGCGCCGCGATCTCGACCGCGCGGTCCTGGCTGTCGACGTCGACGATCCAGTAGCCCGCGAGGAACTCCTTCGACTCGGGGAACGGGCCGTCGGTGACGACGGGCGCCGTGCGGCCGTCGGACACGACGACGACCGCCTGGTCCGGCGCGGCCAGCCCCTGGGCGTCGACGAGCTCGCCCGACGCCGCGAGCTGCTCCCCGAGCGCCCGCTGGAACGCGATGTGCGCCTCGACGTCCTCCGGCGCCCACTCGTGGATCGGGAGGTCGCAGTGCGCCGCCTGGGTGTAGGTCTTCACCAGCATGTACCGCATGGTCGGTTCCTTCCGTCGGTCGGCGCCCCGTCGGCGCCGTCACGGGGAGGTCGGAGCCGACGGCTCGCTCCCGACACGTCTCGGCCGTGGATTCGTGTGAACTGGATCACACTACAGTCCGCCCGGGGGTCAGGGGTGGGCGCGGAGCTGGGCCAGGCCGCGGCGGGCGTGGCTCTTCACCGTGCCGAGCGGGAGGCCGGTCTCGGCCGCGACCTGGGCGTGCGTGCGTCCCTGCGCGTACACGAGCCGCACCACCCGGCGTCGTTCGGGGGCCAGACGGCGCAGCGCGTCCTCGAGGTCGACCCGGGAGGCGACGTCGTCGGCCGGGTCGGGGACGGTCGTCGCGAGCCGTGGTCGAGACGCTGCCTCGCGTCGCCGGGCGTCGCGCGCCCGCGCCCGGAGGAGGTCGGTGGCCACGTGGCGCGCGATGCCCAGCAGCCAGACGGGCAGGTCGCCGCGCGTGGGGTCGAACCGGTCGCGCGAGCGCCACGCGGCGAGGAAGACGAGCTGCGTCGCGTCGTCGGCGTCGGCCGGGTCGCCCAGGCGCCGCGCGACGACGGCCCGGACGAGCGGGGCCCATCGGGAGTACGCGGCGGGAAGGTCGAGCACGGCGCCGTGGTCACCCGTGCCCTCGGCGCCGCCGGGCGCGCGCTCGTCCCGCCTCGCGCCCTGCTCGGCGCGGGGAACACGTGCCACGGTCCCGACCATCGCGTCACCGGTCCTCGTCGTCCTCCTCCCAGTGTCGGACGCCGCAGCGCGGGACGCGAGGTCGTGCGCGCTGCGGGGGCTGGGGACGGCGACGGTGGGCGAGCGGCCGTGGTCAGACGGGCGTCAGCGGTGCACCGGGCGGCGCTGGTGGACGTGCCGGTCGTGCACGGCCTTGCCGAGCTCGTAGATCGAGCCGACGAGGATCGCGGCGATGATGAGCGCACCGAAGATCAGGAACCACTGCGACATGCCGTTCCCGATCCCCGTGACGCCGATCGTCCCGCCGGATCCGGCAGCGAGCGACGCGAACATGGCGACCTCCTCCCGAGGGGGCGGACGTGCCCTCTCGTCCGGGGTTCGCCCGCAGGCCGGCGCACGGATGCGGCCCGGGGTCCCGGGCCCGGAGGGCTCGCGTCAGGCGACGGTCGACGGGAGCGGGGCGAACGCCGCGCGCCAGCGGCGCACGAGGCGCCGGTCGGCCGCACCCCGGGCCGCCGCCCATGCGCAGTGCTGGGTCGTCTCGCGGTGCTCCAGCAGGGCGTCGCGGTCGTGCTCGAGGGCCCAGAGGAGGGCGGTGCGCACCTCGGTGCGCGAGGGGGCGGAGGGCAGGGTGTCGTGCATGGTCCGTCTCGTCGTCGGTCGGTCTTCGGGCGGCCTGGTGACCGCTTCCACCCGACAAGACGGCACAAGTCGCCGTCTGTGACGCGAGTTCGGTGACTTTCTTCCGGAGAACGTGTGATGCCGGTCGCACGGGCCGGTCCCGTACGACCGGCTCACGCCGGCCGCCGTGCTGCCCGGGGCGTCGGTCAGGAGACCGCGTCGACGAGCGCGGCCGCGAGGTCACGGGGGCGCGAGAGCATCGGCCAGTGCCCGGTGGGGAGGTCGACGTACGTGAGGTCCGTGAGCTCGCCCAGCTCGGTGTGCAGGGGAGGGCCGGGGTGCGCGAGCTCGGCGAGCACGGCCGACGGGATCGACGAGCAGATGACGGTCGCCGGGACGTCCAGCCGAGCCGGGTTCGCCAGGTGCACCGTGCCGCGTGCGACGGGGCCGGGCGTCGGCACGGCGCGCTCGCGGAACCGCGCGAGCGCCGCGTCGTCCAGGCCGTCGAGGCTCGACCCGTCCTCGGCCAGCGTCTCCCAGTCGGGCAGCGGGACCTCGGCGGCGTCGGCCGGGAGGTCGGAGGAGAGCGCGGCGCCGTCGACGAGGGGGCCGGTGTCGACGTAGACGATCCGCTCGATCCGCGCCGGGTCACGGTCGGCGACCTGCTGCACGACCGGTCCGCCGCCGCTGTGGCCGACGAGCGCGACCCGGCCGTCGAGCCCGTCGACGAGCCGCGCGACCGCGTCCACGTGGTCCTCGCGCGTGACCCCGGCGCGGTCCCGCGCGGTCGCACCGGCGTCCAGGCCGGGGAGGGTCACGGCGTGCGGGACGAGGCCGGCGGCCTCGAGGTGGGGGACGACGTCGTCCCACGCCCAGGCGCCCAGCCAGAAGCCGGGGACGAGGACGACGTGGAGGGGCTGCTCGGTCGTGTCGTGGTTGCTCATGCACCCACCCTCGCAGCGCATCGGTGACACCTGTCTGTCACCATCGTCCGGTGAACAGGACGGAACGTCTCTACGCGATCGCGGAGGAGCTCCGGCGGGCGGGGCGGACCGGGACGACGGGTCCACGCCTCGCGGCGGCGCTCGAGGTGAGCGAGCGGACGATCAAGCGCGACGTGGCCGCGCTGCAGCAGGCCGGTCTGACGATCTGGGCCCAGGCCGGCCCCGGCGGTGGCTACGTGCTCGACCCGAGCGCGTCGCTGCCGCCGGTCAACTTCACGCCCGGCCAGGCGGTCGCCGTCGCGGTCGCGCTCGCGACGCTCCCGCCCGGCAGCCCGTTCGCGGTCGACGCGCTCGCGGCGCGCGGGAAGGTCTGGGACGCGCTCGCGGCCGGTGACCGCGATCGGGCCCAGGCGCTCGCCGCGCGCGTGTGGGTGCGGCACGACGCGGGCCCCGGGCCGTCCGACGAGGACGGCGGGTCGCACGGCGGGGACGGCGGCGGGGAGATCGTCGGGCGCGCCCGCTCGCACCTCGGGGTGCTGCGCGCCGTCGAGCAGGCGCTCGCCGGGTCGCGCGTGCTCGCGGTCCGCTACCGGGACGGCCGGGGCGCGACGTCGTCGCGCCGGGTCGAGCCCGTGCTGCTCGCGCACACCGACGGGCGCTGGTACCTCGTCGCGTGGTGCCGGTCGCGCGAGGCGATCCGCTGGTTCCGGCTGGAGCGCGTCGAGCGCGCCGACCTCACCGCCGAGACGTACGCGCCCCGTCCGGTCGCGGACGTCGGGGAGCCACCCGTCGGCGCGACGGCGGTCTACGACCCCGACGCGGGCTGACGCACCTCAGCCGTCGGCCGGGCGCCGCACCAGGTCGAGGACGGCCCCTGCGAACGCCTGGGGGCCTCGGCGGGCAGGTCGTGACCCGCGTGCGGCACCTGGCGGTGCTCGCGCGGTCCGGCGAAGAACCGTGCCGTCGCCGACCCGTCCGTCGCGGGGAAGTTGCCGTCGGCGAGCCCGTCGAGGGTGATCGTCGGGACGTCGATCCGGGGCAGCGCTGCGAGGCGTCGCTCGAGGTCCTCGTACGCGGGGTCACCCGGCGCGAGCCCGAGCCGGTGGCGGTAGGAGTGGATGACGACGTCGACGTAGCCGGGGTTGTCGAAGGCCTCGGCGGTGCGCGCCAGCTCGGCCTCGGTGAACGACCTCTCGGGTGAGTTGCGCGTCCACAGCACGCGCGCGATCTCCGCGCGGTTCTGCGTCAGCCCCCGCCGACCGCGCTCGGTCGCGAAGTACCAGAAGTACCAGAACCCGGCCTCCAGGTCGGGCCGGATCGGCGTCTGGGCGGCGGCGACGTCCTGCACGAGGTAGCCGTTGACCGAGACCAGGCCGCGGACGCGCTCGGGCCAGAGCGCCGCGACGACGCACGCGGCGCGCCCGCCCCAGTCGTAGCCGGCGAGCACCGCCGAGCCGATGTCGAGCGCGTCGAGGAGCGCGACGAGGTCGGCGCCCAGCGCGGCCTGCTGGCCCGAGCGCACCGCGCCGGGCTCCCGGAACGTCGTGGGGCCGTGCCCTCGCAGGTACGGGACGATCACGCGCAGCCCCTCGGCGGCGAGTAGCGGGACCACATCGACGTAGCTGTGCACGTCGTACGGGTAGCCGTGCAGGAGCATCACGGGGGGTCCGGCGGGGTCGCCCGCCTCCACGTACCCGACGGTGAGCGGCCCGGCGTCGACCGTCGAGACGGGTCCGAGCGCGGTGGTGGCGATCATCGTCGTCTCCTCGCGGTTCCGCGGTTCCGCGGCGCCGTCAGGCCGCGGCCCGGCGCGACGCGGAGAGGGCGGCGAGCACGGTGCGCGCGACCCGGTCCGGCGCGGAGACCGCGACGGCGTGCGACGCACCCTCCACCTCGTCCACGCCGCGCGCGGCGGCGCGCTCCGCCATCCAGCGGTGCGCGGCGACGGGGATGTTGCGGTCCTCGGAGCCGAACACGAACCAGGACGGGACGGCCTTCCAGGCCGGCGTGCCGGCGAGCAGGCCTTGGTTCAGCGCGACGTCCGTGACGGGGCGCTGCGTCCGGGCGGCGACGTACGCGGTCTCCTCCGGGACGTCCGCGGCGAACTGCGCGTGGTACGCGTCGGGCCGGATCCACAGGTCGTCGACGTCGTCCACGAGCGACGTGCTCTCCAGCGCGTCGGCGAGCGTGCTGCCGGGGAACCGGCCGGCGAGGTCGACCGCGCTCTCGCCCGTGTCGGGGGCGAACGCGGCGACGTAGACGAGACCGACGACGTCCCCCAGCCCCTCGGCCGCAGCCTCCGTGACGACCATGCCGCCGTAGGAGTGGCCGACGAGCACGAGCGGGCGGCCGGCGTCGCCGACGGCGTCACGCAGGTACTGCGCGTCGGTCACGACGCTGCGCAGGGGGTTCGCGAGGGCGAGGCTGTCGACGTCGTGCGCGCGGAGCCGGGCGATCACGCCCGACCAGCTCGCGGACTCGGCGAACGCGCCGTGCAGGAGCACGACGAGCGGGTTCTCGGGCATGGCTCTCTCCTCCGTCGGTCGGCGGACGGACCGGGCGAGTCGCCACGGGGCGTCCTGTTGACCGTTCGACCGAGGAGGGACGGCGGGCGTGACACCGCCGCCGGGGTCAGTCCCCGCGCAGCACGCAGAACTCGTTGCCCTCGACGTCGGCCATGACGACGAACGTGTCCGCCTCGCCCTGCCCGACGTCGACGCGGCGTGCGCCGAGCCCCTCGAGCCGCGCGACGTCGGCGGCCTGGGTCGACGAGGAGAAGTCGAGGTGCACGCGGTTCTTGACGGCCTTGCCCTCGGGGACCCGCTGGAAGACGAGGCTCGGCGGTCCGAGGACCGTCTCGCCGTCGCGCGGGTAGAGCACGGCCTCGCCGTGCGGTCCGGTCTCGCGCCCCGTCCAGCCGAGCGCGGCCTGCCAGAAGTCCGCCACGACGGCGGGGTCGGCGCAGTCGACGACGGCGCCGCTGAAGGTGAGTGTCATGCGGTCAGTGTGACGTGCGCCACCCACAGGGACGCGTCGCGTCGGGAGTGCGGCGTCAGGCCGCGTCGGGGTCCGGCTCGACGAGCCGCCCGACGAGCGCGGGCAGCCAGTCCGCGGCCTGCGCGCGCTGGACGGCGTCGTCGCCGTCGGGGGTGAGGAACGCGTCGCGCGCCGCGGACGTGTAGGCGCTGATGAGCACGCGCGTGGCCGCGGCGGCGTCGATCGCGAACCGCATCCCGACGCTCGCGAGCACGCGCGTGAGGATGTCCGCGAGCTCCGTGCGGAACGACTCCTCCTGGTCCGCGAACCGCTCCGCGACCTGCGGGTCGCGCAGCGCGAGCAGCTCGAGCTCCGCGCTCATGAGGCACCACCGACGCTCGTCGCGCGGGTCTGCCATGACGGCCGCGACGATCGTGGCGATCGCCTCGGGGGCGATGACCCCGTCGCGCACGGGGTCGTCGGGCAGGTGCTCGACGGCGGCCTCGAGGCTTCGCATCCGCATCCGGATCTCGCGCTCGGTGAGGGCGAGGAACAGCGACTCCTTGGTGTCGAAGTTCGAGTAGAACGCGCCGCGCGTGAAGCCCGCCGCCTCGCAGACGGCCTCGATCGACGTGCCGTTGATGCCGTGCTCGGCGAACAGCCCGTAGGCGGCGTCGAGCAGGCGCTCGCGGGTGCGCTCGCGGCGGGGGGACAGCGGGGCCTCGCTCTCGGTGCCGCGGTCGACTCGGGTCGGGTCGAGGTCGGTGGTCACGCCGCACATGCTCCCACTGTCGGACGGCGCCACCCGCACGGGCAGCCTTGCGATACACGAGTGTATCCGATACGGTCGCGCATCGGATACAGCGGCGTATCCTGAAATCCGTCTGCACTCTCCCCGGGAGGCCGCTCGTGTCCTCAGCGCTGTACTCGCTCGGCCGCTGGGCGGTCGGGGCGCGCCGGCTCGTCCTCGCCGCGTGGATCGGGATCCTCGTCCTCGCGGGCGCGCTCGCCGGCCTCGTCGGCCAGGGCCTCGACGACGAGGTGACCATCCCCGGCACCGAGTCCCAGGCGGCGCTCGACCGCCTCGCCGCCACGTTCCCGCAGGTCAGCGGTGCGTCCGCCCAGGTCGTCGTGGTCGCGCCCGACGGCTCCACCATCGAGGACGACGCCGTCCGCGCACCCGTGGAGGACGCCGTCACCGCGCTCGGCGACGTCGACGGCGTCGCCGCCGTCACCTCGCCCTACGACGACACCATGACGGCGTCGATCAGCGACGACGAGGTCGCGACGCTCATGACCATCCAGCTCGACGAGGGCCAGAGCGAGGTCACGGACGCCACGAAGGACGCGCTCGGCGACGTCGTCGACGACCTGGCGGCGGCCCTGCCCGACGGCGCGCAGGCCGCGCTCGGCGGACAGCTCTTCAGCACCGAGTTCCCCACGCTCACCGTCACCGAGGCGCTCGGCCTCCTCGTCGCGCTCGTCGTGCTCGTCCTCACCTTCGGCTCGTTCGTCGCGGCCGGGCTGCCGCTCCTCAACGCCGTCGTCGGGGTCGGCGTGAGCATGGGCCTGCTGTTCGCCGCGACCGCCGTCGCGCAGATCAACTCGACGACCCCGATGCTCGCCGTCATGCTCGGCCTCGCCGTCGGCATCGACTACGCGCTGTTCATCGTGTCCCGGCACCGCGACGAGCTCGCGAGCGGTCTGGGCGTCGAGGAGGCCGCCGCCCGCTCCGTCGCGACGGCGGGCTCCGCCGTCATCTTCGCCGGCCTCACCGTGATGATCGCGCTCGTGGGCCTCGGCGTCGCCGGCATCCCGTTCCTCACCGTCATGGGCGTCGCCGCCGCCGTCGGCGTCGGGCTCGCGGTCCTCGTCTCGATCACGCTGCTGCCCGCCATGCTGGGGTTCGCGGGCGAGCGGCTCCGCCCGAAGGCCCCTCGGCGCCGCCGCCGGGGTCGGCGGCGTGCAGGCGCGTCCGCCCCGCGAACGCGCACGGTGACCAGCCCGGAGCCGAACGGCGTGGGTTCGGCCGGGGCCGACTCGCCCGGATGGGAGGACGGGCGGACCGACGCCGCGCCGTCGGGCCTCGACGAGACGACGAGGCCACGTGCCGCGGACCCGACGACGAGCGCCCAGCCGTCCGTCGAGCACCGGAACCGGTTCTTCGCGGGGTGGGTGCGGACCGTGACGCGAATCCCGCTGCTGACGATCGGGCTCGTCGTCGCGGCGATCGTGCTGCTGACGCTGCCGGCGCGGGACCTGCAGCTCGCGCTGCCGGACGCGGGGACGCTGCCCGAGGACAACCAGGCGCGCGTCACGTACGACCTGGTGTCGGAGCACTTCGGGCCAGGCTTCAACGGGCCGCTCATCGTCACGGGGACGATCGTCACGTCGACGGACCCGGTCGGGCTCATGGACGACCTGGGCGACGAGATCGCGGACCTGCCGGGCGTGGCGGACGTCCCGCTCGCGACGCCGAACCTCACCGCGGACACGGGCATCGTGCAGGTCGTGCCGACGGGCGCGCCGGACTCCGAGGAGACCAAGGACCTCGTCACGGAGATCCGCGCGCAGCACGACCACTTCCTCGACGAGTACGGCGTGGACCTCGCGGTCACGGGGTTCACGGCGGTCGGGATCGACGTGTCCGCGAAGCTGGGGGCGGCGCTGCTGCCGTTCGCGTTCGTCGTCGTGGGCCTGTCGCTCGTGCTGCTGACCATGGTGTTCCGGTCGATCGCGGTCCCCATCAAGGCGACGCTCGGCTATCTGTTCTCGGTGGGCGCGGCGTTCGGCGTCGTGACGCTCGTGTTCGAGCACGGCTTCCTCGCGGACGCGCTCCACGTCACGCGGCTCGGCCCGGTCATCTCCTTCATGCCGATCGTGCTCATGGGCGTGCTGTTCGGCCTCGCGATGGACTACGAGGTCTTCCTCGTGGCGCGCATCCGCGAGGACTACGTCCACTCGGGCCAGGCGCGACGGTCGATCTTCACGGGGTTCCAGGCGTCCGCGAAGGTCGTCACCGCGGCGGCGGTCATCATGTTCGCCGTGTTCGTGGCGTTCGTGCCCGAGGGCGACATGAGCCTCAAACCCATCGCGCTCGGGCTCGCGGTCGGCGTCCTCGTCGACGCGTTCGTCGTGCGCATGACCCTGGTGCCCGCCGTGCTCGCGATGCTCGGCGACAAGGCGTGGTGGATGCCGCGCTGGCTCGACCGGGTGCTGCCGTCGTTCGACGTCGAGGGCGAGGGGCTGTCCAAGGAGCTCGCGCTCGCGGACTGGCCGGAGCCCGGCAGCACGGACGCCGTCGTCGCCCACGACCTCGTGGTCGCCGCGGCGCACGGGCCCCTCGCGGACCCGGTCACGGTCCGCGTGCCTGACGGCGGGTCGCTCGTCGTGCACGGGACGTCGCCCGCGGCGGTGTCAGGGGTCGTGCTGGCGCTCGCGGGACGGCTCAGGCCGGCCGCCGGCGCGCTCAAGGTGACGGGCCTCGTCCTGCCCGAGCGCGCACTGAGCGTGCGCCGCCGGGTCGCCCTCGTCGACCTCGCGGCCGACGTCGCGGCCCTGCCCGGGGACGCGCCCGCGCCCGCCGCGCACCGCGTGCCTGCGGCGGCGAGCGTCGCCGCGCTGCTGCGCGAGGACCCGCGGCTGCTCGCCGTCGTCGGGACGGACGCCGTCACGTCGCCCGCCGAGCGCGCCGCCCTGTCCGAGGTGCTCGCCCGGGCGGCCGAGCGCGGCACGGCGGTCGTCCTCGGCGCCGTCGGGCCTGCGCCGACCGACCTCGCCCCACCGGGGACGCAGGTGCTCGACCTGCACGCCCCCGACC
>NZ_LUAZ01000068.1:0-14966 GCF_001647255.1 Cellulosimicrobium sp. I38E | reverse complement strand
GCCCCCGCCCATGGGTGCCGCGTCGTCCGCCGCCCGCACGAGGAACAGCTCCTCGGCGAGCACCGGCACCGCTCGCAGCCCCTCCACGTCCACGGGGGAGCGGTCGTGCTCGAACACCAGCGCCACGTCCGCCGCGCCGCGCCGCAACGCGTCCAGCGCCTCCGGCGGCTCCGCCTCCACGAGCCCCACGCCCAGGCCCGGATGGTCCCGCGCGAGCCGAGCCACGACGTCGGGCACCAGCGTCGCCAGCGCCGACGGGAACGCCGCCAGGCGCACCCGGCCTGCCGAGAGCGACATCAGCGCGTCCAGCTCGTCGCGAGCCGCGCCCACGCGCCCCAGGATCTCCTCCGCCCGCGCGGCGAGGAGCCGCCCGGCCGCCGTCAGACGCACCCCGCGCCCGTGCCGCTCCAGCAGCGGCACGCCCACCTCCGCCTCCAGCCGCGCCAGGTGGTGGCTGACCGACGGCTGCGCGTAGTGCAGCGACCGCGCCGCCGCCGTCACCGACCCCTCGCGCGCCACGGCCGCCAGCACACGTAGCCGCGTCAGGTCCATCTCGACTCCCTCACCGACGAAGCATAGGTCCGATCGATCGATCCACTCAGAACAGGCATTGGACCTATGGGACGGCGCGCGGCACCGTGGACGCATGGCCCCCGCCGACCTCGCCCCGCCCACGATGCGCGACGTCCTCGACGCCCGCCGCCTCCTCGCCGCGCACCTCGACCCCACCCCGACGCGCACCTACGCCGCCCTCGACCACGCCACCCGCGCCCACGTCGTCGTCAAGCACGAGAACCTCCAGCCCACCGGCGCGTTCAAGGTCCGCGGCGCCCTCAACCTCCTCCAGCGCCTCACGCCCGACGAACGCGCCCGCGGCGTCACCGCGTTCTCCACCGGCAACCACGCACAGGCCGTCGCCTACGCCGCCCGCACCACCGCCGCCCCCTGCACCATCGTCATGCCCACGAGCCCCAACCCCACCAAGGCCGACGCCGTCCGCGACCTCGGCGCCCGCCTCGTCCTCGCCGGCAGCACCTTCGACGACGCGCGCGAGCACGCCACGGCGCTCGCGGCCGACGACGGGTCCCGGCTCGTCAGCGCCGCCAACGAGCCGCTCCTCGTCGCCGGCGTCGCGACCGCGTACCTCGAGCTCCTCGAACGCGCGCCGGACCTCGACGTGCTCGTCGTGCCCGTCGGCGGGGGCAGCGGCGCCGCGGCCGCATGCCTCGTCGCCCACGCGCTCGCACCCGACCTCGACGTGGTCGCCGTCCAGTCCGCCGCCTCGCCGGCCGCGCACGACTCCTGGCGCGCCCGAGACCTCCTCGCGCGGCCCAACACCTCGCGGGCCGAGGGGCTGGCGACCGGCACCGGCTTCGCCCTCACCCAGGCGATGCTGCGCGAGCACCTCGCCGACTTCGTCCTCGTCGACGACGACGCGATCGACCGCGCCGCGGCGCTCTACCTCACCGCCGCGCACACGGTCGCCGAGGGCGCGGGCGCCACGGCGCTCGCGGCCGTGCTCGCGGACCCGGAGCGGTTCGCCGGCCGTCGGGTCGGCGTCGTGTGCTCGGGCGGCAACGCGAGCCCGGCGGAGCTGCGCCGGGTGGCCGCGCACCTGCCGGGGTAGCTCGGCTCGTGTCGCGGTCGCGGACACGGCACGCCGGGCACGAGCGCCGGGCCCGCGCGGGGGACGGGCCTAGGCTCGGGACATGGCCCGCTACCTCGACGTGCACCCCGACAACCCGCAGCCGCGCGCGATCGCGCAGGTCGTCGCCCTCCTCGAGGACGGCGGGCTGGTCGCCTACCCGACCGACTCCGGCTATGCGCTCGGGTGCCGCATGGACGACCGCGAGGGCGCCGACCGCATCCGCCGGATCCGGCACCTCGACGACCGGCACCACTTCACGCTCGTGTGCGCGGACTTCGCACAGCTCGGCCACTTCGTCATGGTCGACAACTCCGCGTTCCGCTCCATCAAGGCCGCCACGCCCGGCCCGTACACGTTCATCCTGCGCGCGACGTCCGAGGTCCCGCGGCGCCTCGCCCACCCCAAGAAGAAGACCGTCGGCGTCCGCATCCCCGACGACACGGTCGCGCAGGCCATCGTGGCCGCGCTCGGCGAGCCCATCCTGTCGAGCTCGCTCATCCTGCCCGGGTCCACGACGGCGCTCACGGACGGGTGGGCGATCAAGGAGGAGCTCGACCACGTCGTCGACGCCGTCGTCGACGGCGGCGAGCGGGGGAGCGAGCCGACGACGGTCGTGGACTTCTCCGACGGCGCCCCCGAGGTCGTCCGCGCGGGTGCGGGCGACCCCTCCCGCTTCGAGTAGGGGAGGCCGCACGCGGACGGGCGGCCCGCGTCAGGCCTCCGGGCCGACGAGGCGGCGCAGGCGGGCGAGGTCGATCGGGTCGACGAGCGTGCCGCGCTCCTCGCGCACCCACCAGTCGCCCGAGCGCCGCCGCTCGTCGCGCGTCGTGTACCGGTAGCGGAAGACGCGGGCCCGCACCCACCGCGGAGCCGGGCCGGCGGGGTCGTCCGCGAACGGGTCCGCGGCGAGCAGGCGCAGGGTGGGGCGGTCGGCCTCGAGGAGCCGGAGCAGCAGCACCTCGAACCACCGTGTGCCCGGCGACCCGAGCGCGAGGAACCACATCTGCCAGTCGAGCCGCAGGTGGTACGGCGCGACCTGCGGCGGTCGCCGGTGGACCTCGCCCGGCTTGCCGCGGAACGCGTACTCGACCCAGTCGTCCGGCCCGGGCGAACGGGCAGTCGATCCCTCGATCACGACCTCGTCCCGCCGCCGGGACACGGAGCCGAACGCCCCGTACGCGTTGACGAGCCGGAACGGCTCGAAGCTCGCGTTCATGAGCTGCCGACGCGCGACCAGGTTGCGCGCCGGGCGCACGCTCAGCGCGAGCAGCAGCGCCGACACCCCCAGCACCGCCACGACCAGGGCGGCCGGGCCGCCCAGGTCCGCCCCGCCGTCGGGCACCCGCTCGCCGCTCCCGAGCGCCGGCACCAGCCACGACCCCACCGCCGCCCACGCGCCGTCGCTCACCACCCCGAGCCCGAGCACGACCGTCAGCCAGTTCAGCCACGCGAAGTTCCCCGTCACCAGCAGCCACGTCTGCGTGAGCACCACGACGCCTCCCGCGACGCTCGCCACCGGCTGCGGCGCGAACAGCGCGAACGGCACCACGAGCTGCGTCACGTGGTTGCCCGCCACCTCCACCCGGTGCCACCACCGCGGCAGGTGGTGCGCATGCCACGAGAACGGGCCGGGCAGCGGCTGCGTCTCGTGGTGGTAGTCCAGCGCCGTCAGGTCCCGCCAGACCCGGTCGCCGCGGATCTTGATGAGCCCCGCACCCAGCTCCACCCGGAACAGGCACCACCGGGCCGCCAGCAGCACCAGCACCGGGGGAGCGACGCCCCCGCCCGACGACCCCAGCCAGCCCACGAGGAACGTCACCTCGCACAGCAGCGACTCCCACCCGAACCCGTAGAACCGCTGCCCGACGTTCACCACCGACAGGTACGCCGCCCACAGCAGCAGGAACGCGAGCGTCGTCACCCACCACGGGCCCCGCTGCGGCACCCCCACCACGATCAGCCCCGCGAGCACGACGCCGCACCACGCCATCCCCACCACGAACCGGTCCGAGCACCACCGCCGCAGCACGCTCGGCCCGTCCCGCCACGACGTGCGCGCCACGAACACCCCCACCGGCAGCAGCCCGTGCTCTCCCAGCAGCGGCCGCCACTGCCGCACCACCACGACGAACGCCAACACCAGCACCGCCCCCGTGCCCCGCTGGAGCACCTCGCGCGCCACGTCGTAGTCCGGTGCCCAGAACCACGACCCCAGCCACGTCTCCGCGCGGCCGGGCCACCCGTCCGCCATCCCCCCACGGTAGGCGTGTGACCCGCGTCTCACCCGAGCGCGGCAGGCTCCCGCCGCCCTGCCCCGAGCGGGTCCCCGCCCCTACGATCGAGCCATGAGCAGCCAGGGCCTCACCCAGTCCACCGACCGCATGCGCGACGCCGGAGTCGCCCCCGCCGCCATCGACGTCTTCACCCGCTTCTACCGGCTCCTCGAGTCCGGCGCGACCGGCATGATCCCCGAGTCCGACGTCGAGCCCCTCACCGACGTCACCCGCCGCGACGCGCTCGACGTCCCCGACGACGCCGCGCGCGACGCCCTCCAGCGCACCGCGATCATCAAGCTCAACGGCGGCCTCGGCACCTCCATGGGCATGGACCGCGCCAAGTCCCTCCTCACCGTGCGCGACGCCGACCCGCAGCGCCCCGACAGCGGCCCTCTCACCTTCCTCGACGTCATCGTCGCCCAGGTCCGCGCCGCCCGGCACGCCACCGGAGCACCCCTGCCCCTGCTCCTCATGAACTCGTTCCGCACCCAGGACGACACCCTCACCGCGCTCGCCCCCCACGACGACCTCCCCGTCACCGGCCTCCCGCTCGACTTCCTCCAGAACCGCGAGCCCAAGCTCCGCGCCGACGACCTCACCCCCGTCGACTGGCCCGCCGACCCCGAGCTCGAGTGGTGCCCGCCCGGTCACGGCGACCTCTACACCGCCCTCTACGCCTCCGGCGCCCTCCGCGCCCTCCTCGACGCCGGCTACCGGTACGCCAGCGTCTCCAACTCCGACAACCTCGGCGCCGCGCCCGACGCCGCCATGGCCGGCTGGTTCGCCGCCAGCGGCGCACCCTTCGCCGCCGAGGTCGCCCGTCGCACCCCCGCCGACCGCAAGGGCGGCCACCTCGTCGTGCGCCGCAGCGACGGACGCCTCGTCCTGCGCGAGACCGCGCAGACCCCGGCCGACGACCAGGACGCCGCCGCCGACATCAGCCGGCACCGGTACTTCAACACCAACAACCTCTGGTTCGACCTCGAGGCGCTCGCGGCCGAGCTCGACCGCACCGGCGGCGTGCTCGAGCTCCCGCTCATCAAGAACACCAAGACGGTCGACCCGACCGACCCGTCGTCGCCCGAGGTCGTGCAGATCGAGTCCGCCATGGGCGCCGCCGTCGAGGTGTTCGACGGCGCCCTCGCCATCGAGGTCGGGCGCGACCGCTTCCTGCCGGTCAAGACCACGAACGACCTCCTGGTCCTGCGCTCCGACGTCTACGACCTCGACGACCGGTACCGGTTCGTCGCCCGGACCGACGCGCCGCTCGTCGACCTCGACCCGGCCTACTACAAGACCATCGCCGCGTTCGACGCCCGGTTCGACGACGGCACGCCCTCGCTGCGCGCGGCGCGCTCCCTCACGGTCCGCGGCGACTGGACCTTCGGCTCCGGCGTCACCGTCACCGGCGACGCCGAGCTCGCCGACCCGGGAGGCTCCTCGCGCGTCCCCGACGGCGCCGTCGTCGGCCCGGACGGGGTCAGCGACTGACCTGCCGACCAGGCGATCCCGGCCGGTCGAGCAGGCGATCCCGGCGCGTCCGGCGACCAGGACGAGCCGCGACCACCTGCTCGACGCTGGACGGTGACGGACGACCGGTCAGGCGGGGAGGTCGACGACGCGGTCGGTGCCTCGGAGCGCCGTCAGGGAGCCCGAGGTAGCGGCGGCGAGGTCGGCGTCGAACCGGGCCAGCTCGGCGGGCGGGACGAGGACGGTGAACTCCGCCTCGGCGCCGTAGGCGACGGCGTCGAGCGAGCCGTCGTGCTGGGCGGCCCAGTCGCGCAGGACGCCGTGGAGACGGCCGGCGTCGGCGTGAGGGACGTCGACGCGCACCTCGGTCAGGACCGCGCGGCGCACGGGCCGCGCCACGTCGAGCGCCTCGCTCACCGCGGAGGAGTACGCCCGGACGAGCCCGCCCGCGCCGAGCAGCACGCCGCCGAAGTAGCGCGTGACGACGGCGACGACGTCGGTGACCTGGCGGTGCCGCAGCACCTCGAGCATCGGGACGCCCGCGGTGCCGGACGGCTCGCCGTCGTCGGTGGAGCGCTGCTGGTCGGCGTGCGCGCCGACGACGAGCGCGACGCAGTGGTGCCGCGCGTCCCAGTGCTCCTTGCGGACGCGGGCGATCACGGCGTCCGCGTCGGCGACGGACGCGACGGGGGAGAGGTGCGTGAGGAACCGGGACTTCTTGACGACGAGCTCGCAGTCGACCGGTCCGGCGATCGTGCCCCACAGCTCACCGGTGCCCGTGCTCATCCCGCGAGCCTATCCGCGCACGGGCACGCGCCACGCCCTCGGCGAGCGGCGACCTGCCGCCGGAAGGGCGACGCACGGCCGCGGAGAACCACTCTCCGCGGCCGTGCGCCGTCGTCCCGCTGCGTGTGGCCCGGGTCGGGTCAGTCCGTGCCCGACTCCATGGCGGCCCGGTCGAGGAGCGCGTCGTCGCCCTCGGCCATGCCGCGCGACGCGATGACCTCGGCGCCGCCCTCGGGCATCGCGCCGATGAGCTCGGTCGTCGCCCCGGCGCCTGCCCCGATGAGCGCCGCGTGCGCGGTGCCGACGATGCCGATCCCGGCGTACTGCTCGAGCTTGGCGCGCGAGTCGGCGATGTCGAGGTTGCGCATGGTGAGCTGGCCGATCCGGTCCATCGGGCCGAACGCGGAGTCCTCGGTGCGCTCCATCGAGAGCTTGTCCGGGTGGTAGCTGAACGCGGGCCCGGTGGTGTCGAGGATCGAGTAGTCCTCGCCGCGGCGCAGGCGCAGCGTGACCTCGCCCGTGACGGCGGTGCTGACCCAGCGCTGGAGGGACTCGCGGATCATGAGCGCCTGCGGGTCGAGCCAGCGGCCCTCGTACATGAGGCGGCCCAGGCGGCGGCCCTCGGTGTGGTACTGCGCGAGGGTGTCCTCGTTGTGGATCGCGTTGACGAGGCGCTCGTACGCGGCGTGCAGGAGCGCCATGCCGGGTGCCTCGTAGATGCCGCGGCTCTTGGCCTCGATGATGCGGTTCTCGATCTGGTCCGACATGCCGAGACCGTGGCGGCCGCCGATCGCGTTGGCCTCGTTCACCAGGTCGACGGCGGACTCGAACTCGTGCCCGTTGATCGTGACGGGACGGCCCTGGACGAAGCCGATCGTCACGTCCTCGGTCGCGATCTCGACCGACGGGTCCCAGAACCGCACACCCATGATGGGCTCGACGGTCTCGATGCCGGTGTCGAGGTGCTCGAGCGTCTTGGCCTCGTGGGTCGCGCCCCAGATGTTGGCGTCCGTCGAGTAGGCCTTCTCGGTGCTGTCGCGGTAGGGGAGGTCGTGGGCGAGCAGCCACTCCGACATCTCCTTGCGGCCCCCGAGCTCGGCGACGAAGTCGGCGTCGAGCCACGGCTTGTAGATGCGCAGGGCCGGGTTCGCGAGCAGGCCGTAGCGGTAGAACCGCTCGATGTCGTTCCCCTTGAAGGTGGATCCGTCGCCCCAGATCTGCACGTCGTCCTCGTGCATGGCGCGCACCAGCAGGGTGCCGGTGACGGCCCGGCCCAGGGGAGTGGTGTTGAAGTACGCGCGCCCGCCGGAGCGGATGTGGAACGCACCGCACGCCAGGGCCGCGAGGCCTTCCTCGACGAGCGCCGCGCGGCAGTCGACCAGGCGCGCGACCTCGGCGCCGTACGCGGTGGCGCGTCCCGGCACCGACGCGATGTCGGGCTCGTCGTACTGGCCGATGTCGGCGGTGTAGGTGCAGGGCACGGCGCCCTTGTCGCGCATCCAGGCGACGGCGACGGACGTGTCGAGGCCGCCGGAGAACGCGATCCCGACGCGCTCGCCGACGGGGAGGGAGGTGAGAACCTTGGACATGGTCAAAGTATGCGCGATTCTGCATAGGTATTCAATCTCGCGCAATGGAGCAGGTCTCTGCGAGTCCCTCTCAGCGTGTGATGGTGGTAATAGTGTGCCAAGCGGGTAGGTTCGCCTCGTGACCACCGACGCCACCGTCCCACCCGCCGGCCGCCCCGACGAGACGGCTGCTGCCCCCGCAGCCTCGCCGTCTCGGTACCCCCGGCCGACGGTCTCGCTCGACGAGGCCGAGTGGGTGTGGCGGACGCTCGCCACCGAGGCGATGGTGGAGTCGGCGAAGCCCGAGACCGTGCGGCTCGCCGTGATCGCGGGGCTCACGCGCGCGACGGGCGCCCGGTACGGCGACCTCCTGCGCTGCACCGCGGACGCGATCGACCTCGGTCCCGCGACGGCACGCGCGGGGGAGGGGAGGGTCGTCCTCACGCACGGCAAGCACCGCACGGTCCGCGAGCACGTGCTCAGCGCGAGCGTCGTCGTGGTGCTGCGGCGCTGGATGGCCGTGCGGGAGGTGCTCGCGGCGGACCTCGAGGGATCGGTGCCGCGCGCGCTGCTGCTCACGGTGCACCACACGCACGACAACGGCGTCACGGTGTCGAGCGGCCTGCCCATCACGAAGCAGGGGCTCGTACTCTCGTGGCGGCGGTTCGTGCACCGGACGAACGCCCGCTACGGCGCCGTGCGGGCGCCGCTGCCGACGCGCTTCGAGCAGGTCCGGCGGGCGTGGGTCGAGGCGTCAGCTCCCGCCGGCAGCGGGATCGTCGCGGGCCCCGGGCTCGGCGACGACGCCGGGCGGGACGCCCTCCTCGCCGCCGAGCTCCTGGAACAGGGTGACGTGGAGGCCGGCGGGGGCGTCGAGGCGTGAGTTGAGCGAACCCCACGGGGTGCGGGTCGGGGGAGCGACGAGCTCCGCCCCGGCCTCGACCGCGCGGCCGGTGGCGACCCGCGCGTCGTCGACCTCGAACGCGACCCGCAGGTGGCCGGCGACCTGGCGCCCGACCTCCACGTCGTCGATCGCCCGCTTGTGGGCCGGGTTCGCGATCTCGAGCGTCGCGTGCCCGACGTCGAGGATCGCCACCCGGTCGTCCTCGCCGTCGGCGTACGCGATGCGCTCGGGGAGGCCCAGGACGTCGCGGTAGAAGGCGAGGGCGGCGTCGTAGTCGTCGGCCTCCACGACGAGGCGGAGCTGGCGGACGGCGGGCCGCTGAGGAGTGTTGTCGCTCATCCGGCGACCCTATGTCACATCCTGTAAAAATAGTGTGCCAAGCGTTCCTACCCACCCCGCCCTCCGTGCACGGCCTCACCAGACAGCACGGAAAAGCCGGCCGCACGCCGCGTCGGGTGGACGGTGGCGTGCGGCCGGCTCCGTGCTGCGGAGCAGCGGGGGAGCGGGCGTCAGGGCTGGCCGGCGGCCGCCTGCTCGGCCTTGCGAGCGGCACCGGTCTCGGTGCGCGCGCCGTCGGTGGAGAGGTCGCCACCGGTCGACTCGAGGTGCGCGCGGACGAACCAGTGGAACAGCTCGAGGTCGTGCAGGTGCCCGATGAGCAGGTCGTTGGTCACGTCGTCGAGCTCCTCGGTCGCGGACGCGGCCTCGCGGTGCGCCGTGATGACCCCGACGTAGACCTCGTCGAGGGCCCCGAGGTGGGCGATGGTCGAGGCGCGGCCGAGCGAGTAGTCCTCCCAGCTCCGCTCGGCGACCAGCGCACCGGGCGTGCCCTTCGGCGAGACGCCCAGGGTCGCGATCCGCTCCGCGACGGCGTCGACCATCGCGCGGACGGCGTCGACCTGCGGGTCGATCATCTCGTGCACCGCGATGAAGTGCGGCCCGACGACGTTCCAGTGGATGTGCTTGAGCGTGAGCTGAAGGTCGTTGAGCGCGTGCAGGCGCTCCTGGAGGATCCCGGCGACCTTCGCCCCTTCCTCAGGGGTGAGCGACGGGACGGTGTACTTGGGCAGGTCGGAGCGAGCGGCCATGGGTGCCTCCTCGGGTCGGGTGCGGTCGCCGCCGTGACGGCGGGACGGCGTCGGGCGCCGTCCCGCCATCGTCGGGCGGTCCCCGGCCGCTCGCAGCGCGAGGTCAGTCCCGCGGCGTGACGAGCAGCACGAGGCCCAGCACGGCGATCCCGCCGAGGGCGGTGGCGACCGCCGACGAGACGTCTCCCGCGGTGATCGCCTGCACCGCGAGCGCCACGAGGAGGAGCGCGGCCTGGAGCACGGCGACCCTGCGGAGGTCGGGCACGACGGCCCGCAGCTCCGCGCGCGCCTCGGGTGGCACGTGGTCCGACCACCAGGCGGTGCGCAGCACGAGGTGACCCAGCGGGAGGAGGACGAGCACGACGGGGTCGAAGGGAGCGTCCCCGTCCAGGAGCAGGACGAGCCCGCCGAGGAGCACGAGCAGGTGGGGCACCGGCGGGGCGGGCAGGTAGGCGGTGACGGCCCCGAGGCCGATCGCGGCCCCCCAGACCAGCGACTGTGCGAGCCCGGTCGTCTGGAGTGCGGCTCCGGCGAAGGCGGTGGCGAGGACGAGGAGGAGGACGCGCGGGCACCACCCGGGGAAGGTGCGCTCGGTCTCGACCTCGAGGCGCGGGCGCGGTCCGGCGGTGACGACGTCGCGTCGGACGAGTCGCCTCATCGGGTGGCTCCGGTCGGGCTCGGGCGCCCGGGTCCTTGCCGGTCGAGCCGTCGTGCCGCGAGCTCGAGCGTCCCGCGAGCGCCGTCGGCGCCGGGCGTGCCGTCGTACCAGCCTGCGACGACGATCCCGCGCTCGCGCAGGTCGTGGACGCGGTCCGCGCGCTCGTGGCGGGTGACGGCCCAGGCGGTGGCGACGTGGTCGTCGACCTCGGCGACGGAGACGGGTGGGAGGACGTCGACGACGACCACCACGTGTCCGGTGTCGTGCCACTGGCGGGCGAGGCGGGGCGCTGCGTCGTCGAGCAGGGTCGAGAAGAGGTAGACGGCGGCGCCGGCGGGGACCTGGGGCGGGCGGTGGCGGGCGGAGGGGTCGCCGACGGGTCGGGCGAGGGCGAGGCCGTGGAGGATGCGGCGCAGGTGGCGTCGTCCGCCGCCGGGGCGGACGGGTCGGGCGAGGCGGCCGAGGTCGTCGAGCGCGACGCGGTCGCCGTCGGCGAGGACGGCCTGGGCGACGGACGCGGCGGCGTGGCGGGCGAGGTCGAGGGACGTGGCCTCGTCGGGCCGCTGGGCGCCGACGCCGCTCCAGGTGGCGAGGTCGGGGGCGACGTCGTCGCGGGAGTCGACGACGAGGACGACGGTCGCCTCGGCGGTCCCGAAGGTCCGCCGGACGTAGAGGGTGTCGAGGGTGGGGGAGCGGCGGGCTGTGGCGCGCCAGTCGATGCGGCGGAGCCGGTCGCCGGGGCGGAAGGCGTCGACGTCGCGCAGCTCGGTGCCGTCCCCGGGGCGTCGGGAGGTGTGCGGGCCGGAGAGTCCGCGCAGGCGGGAGGAGAGGGGCAGGCGTCCGAGCGGGGTCGGTCGGGGCAGGACGAGGCGCCGCGGGCCACGGGCGACGCGGGCGACCTGCTCCTCGACGCCGTCGGGCCCGTACGCGGCGTAGTCGACGCGGAGGGTGTCGGTGACACCGGTGCGGGCGGAGGGTGCGTGCCAGGAGAGCTCGTGGGTTCCGGCCGTGGTGCGGACCAGGCGTTCGGTGACGAGGCCGCCGGGAGCGAGGGCCCGCAGCCGCAGGAGCTCGACGCCGGGCGGGACGTCGGCGACGGTGCGGGCGGCGAGGGTCCCGGCGGGGGCGTCGGTGTCGAGGTCGACCCGCACGGTGACGGGTCCGTGGGGGCGGTGGACCCAGCCCCAGACGGCGCTGAGCAGGGGCGGGAGCCCGAGGAGCGCGGCGTCGGGGCGGCGGAACAGGACGCCGAGGGCGAGGAGGGTGGCGCCGAGGAGGACGCCGGCGGCGAGGTGGACGGTGGTGCGCCAGCGTGGTGGGTCGTCGCGGTCCGCCGTGGGGGTGCTCATCCGCGATCGCCGACGGTGGCGGGGCCGGGGACGGTCTGGAGGATGCCGGCGACGACGGTCTCGGGCCGCAGGTCGGCGGCCCACGCCCCGGGGGTGAGGGTGAGGCGGTGGGCGAGCACGGGGACGGCGACGCGCTTGACGTCCTCGGGCAGGACGACGTCGCGCCCGTCGAGCACGGCGACGCCGCGGGCGAGGAGGGCGAGGTTCTGGGACCCGCGGGGGGATGCCCCGACCTCGAGGTCGCGGTGGGCGCGGGTGGCGGCGGCGAGGTCGACGCAGTAGGCGATGACGTCCGGGTGGACGTCGACCTGCTCGACGGCGGCCTGCATGGCGAGGACGGTGTCGCGGTCGACGACCTGGCGGACGACGGGGTCGTCGTGGCGGCGGGCGATGCGGCGGGTGAGGACCTCGCGCTCCTCGTCGCGCCCGGGGTACCCGACGGACAAGCGCACCATGAAGCGGTCGAGCTGCGCCTCGGGCAGCGGGTAGGTGCCCTCGTGCTCGACGGGGTTGGACGTCGCGACGACGTGGAAGGGCTTCGGGAGCACGTGGGTGGTGCCCTCGACGGTGACCTGGCGCTCGGCCATGGACTCGAGCAGCGCGGACTGCGTCTTGGGGGCGGTGCGGTTGATCTCGTCGGCGAGCAGCAGCCCGGTGAAGACGGGCCCGGGCCGGAACTCGAAGGTGCGGGTGGCGGGGTCGTACACGGAGGAGCCGGTGACGTCCGAGGGCAGGAGGTCGGGGGTGCACTGCAGGCGGGTGAAGTCGAGGCCGAGCGCGCGGGCGAGGCTCCGGGCGGCGAGGGTCTTGCCGAGCCCGGGGACGTCCTCGAACAGCACGTGCCCGCCGGCGAGCACGGTGGCGAGCGCCAGCGTGAGGGGTTCGCGGGCCCCGACGACGGCGGTCGCGACCTCGTCGAGGACGGCGCGGCCGTGCGCGGCGACCGTCGGCACGTCGAGAGTCGTGCCCGGTCCGGCGGTGCGAGGGGCGGGGTCGGCGGTCATCGGGGTGTCCCTCCGTCGGGGCGGTCCGGTGTGGCGTGGGTGGTGAGGGTCTGGTCGAGCCGGTCGAGCGCCGCGAGCCAGGTGTCGAGCTCCGCGGGCGTCGGGAGGCGCCCGTCGGTGACGAGGTCGTGGACGGTGCGGGCGGCGCGGGGGCCGAGGAGACGGGCCACGTCGGTCGCGGCGCCGGGGTCGGCGAGGTCGTCGATCCCGCGGCGGGTCAGGCGACGCTCCGTGAGGCGGCGCACCCGGCGCGCGGCGGTGACCGTGACGCGGCCGTCGCGGCCCAGGACCGACCAGCCGAGGTCGGACACGTCGCGCCGGTTGCCGTCGCGCCGCACGTCCGGGACGCGCGGCCACACGGTGTCCCCGGCGTAGCCGGTGCGGTGCCACAGCAGGACGCCCGCGACGCCCAGGGTCGTGAGCATGAGGGCGTGCGCGGGCGAGGACCCGAGCAGCACGAGGACCACGCCGAGCCCGACGACGACGGCGGCCGCGAGCAGGGCGTGCCGATCCGCCGGGCGCAGGCGACCCCAGCGCTCGCGCGCCCTCACGGCCGTGCCTCGTCGTGCAACGGGTGGTCGTGGGGCACGGCTGCGTCGGAGGCAGCGACCGTCGGGCGGCCCGGGTGCGTCGCGAGGTCCGCCGCGATGCGGGCCAGGGCGGCGCGAGCCGCCTCCAGGTCGCGCGCGCCGAGTGGCGTCTCGCCGAACCGGGCCCGGTGGTACAGGCCTCGGAGCGTCGCGACGGCGTCGGCGTCCACCCGGGTGCTGGCCAGGACGGCGCTCGTGAACTCGGTCGGGGTCTGCGCGGGGTCTCGCCGGGTGCCTGCCCGCTCCGCGGCGCGCTCGAGCGCGACCCACGCGGCGACGACGGCGTCGTGCGGATCGACGTCAGGCACGTGCAGGTCGTCGTGCGCCCGGTCGACCGCCTCCCGCAGCTCGGGCACGACCGGGTCCTCGGCCGCGTGGACGGAGACGTCGCCGGGTGCCGTGACGAGGAGCTCGCGTCGGCGTCGTCGGACGAGGAGCGCCGGGAGGTACCGGCGCGCGAGCACGACGAGGAGGACGAGAGCGACGATGCCCAGGGTCCAGAGGATGAAGGCATCGACCGACAGACCGCCGGAGTCCGTCTGCGACCGGATCTGGTCCCGCGCGTCGGACAGGACGTCGGTCGTCGCGGTCTCCGGGGGCGGCGCGACCTGTTCCTGCCCGACGCGGTCGAACCAGCCCGGCGCCTCCCAGCCCCACGGCGCGCCGACGGCCGCGGCGAGCACCGCCGCGAGCGCCAGTGCGGCGACGGCGGCGAAGCGTGCCGGTCCGGGCCGGCGGTGGTCGTCCCCCTGCGGTGCGGTCATACGGGCCGGAGCGACTCTGCGTGGACGCCGGCGACGGCGGCGGCGACGAACGCGGCGGGGTCGGCGTCGAGGCCGCGGCCCATGGTGGAGAGCCGGACGGGGACGGCGTGGAGGGCGTCGAGGAGGTCCGGGCCGGCGGGGACGTCGACGAGGTGGTGGCGCCCGGTGGGGGCGGCGAGGGTCGTGGCCTGCTCGGCGACGCGGCGGGTGAGGTCGGCCCCCCACCCGGTGAGCCGCTCGACGTCGGCCGTGGGGACGGGCACGGGGACGTCGCTGGGGGCGAGCGCGACGCGGCCGTACGCGGTGAGGGAGTGGTGGGAGACGCCGAGGTGGCGGTCGCGGGCGTCGGCGCCGGAGACGCGCAGGGACGCGACGGGGCGGCCGCGGAGGGCGGCGACGGCGTTGAGGGCCTCGCCGGCGGCGACGCCGGAGAAGCCCCAGCGGGTGCCGGTGCCGAGGTTGCCGGGGCCTTGGGCGACGACGACGAGGTCGGCGCCGGTGACGTGGCGCGCGGCGAGGAGGCCGGTGTGCACGGTGACGGCCTCGAGGTCGCCGCCGAACGCCTGTCCGACGGTGAGGCAGGTGTCGATCCAGCCGGTCTCGCGCAGGGTGGCGACGGTGCGGGAGAAGGCGGCGGGCAGGGCTCCGCCGTCGGTCATGACGTAGGCGACGCGGGGTGCGGGGCGGCCCGCGAGCGCCGCGGCGTGCCGGGCGCCGGCGACGACGGCGGGCAGGGCGGAGTGGAGGTCGGCGACGACGACGGGGGTGGCGTCGAGGTCGTCGGCGTCGCGGAGGGCGTCGTGGTGGGGGGACTCCTGCTCGTCGACGCCGAGGACGAGGGCCTGGAGGGGGGTGTAGCGG
>NZ_LUAZ01000067.1:0-16159 GCF_001647255.1 Cellulosimicrobium sp. I38E | reverse complement strand
GTCGCGGGGGAGCCGTCCCTGCCGCCGCCCGCCCCGCCCGGCGACGGGCTCATCGCGGGCGTCCCGCGGGAGTGGACGGGTGCGACTCCCGCCGCGGCGCACCGCGCCGCGACCGTCGTCGACCCCGACGGCGAGCCCACCGAGGCCGAGGGCGAGCCCGCCCCCGGTCTCGACCACGACGGCCACACGGTGCACTCGTCCGCCATCGCGGACCTGCGCGCGGCCGCGCAGGACGCCGGTGCCGCCGCCCCGGTGCCGCCGCCGCCGTCGTTCAGCGCTCCGCCCGGGCCCGGCCAGCAGCAGATCCTCGCGCGCACGTGCGCCCAGGGGCACGCCAACCCGCCGTCGCGGGACGCGTGCGCGCTCTGCGGCGGGCCCCTCGAGGGCGACGCCGAGCTCGCGATCCGTCCGCCGCTCGGGCGGGTCCTCGTCTCGACGGGGCAGACGGTCGAGCTCGACCGTCCCGTCGTCGTGGGCCGGCGCCCGCGCACGCCCCGGTCGCAGGCGGCCGACCTGCCCCGTCTGGTGACGGTGCCCAGCCCGCAGCAGGACATCTCGCGCTCGCACCTCGAGATCACGCTCGAGGGGTGGCACGTCCTCGTGAGCGACATGGCGACGACCAACGGGACCACGCTCCTGCGCGCTGGCCAGCCGCCGCGGCGCCTGCACCCGTCGGAGCCGGTCCTGGTCGTCGACGGCGACGTGGCCGACCTCGGTGACGGCGTGACCCTCGTCTTCGAGGGGATCCGGTGAGCACCAAGCGCGCGCCGTCCCCGCCGCCGGAGATCAAGGGCTTCGAGTACGTCTCGCTGGTCGGCTCGGGCGGGTTCTCCGACGTCTTCCTCTACCAGCAGCAGCGCCCCCGCCGGCGGGTCGCCGTCAAGGTCCTGCTGCACGAGTGGTCGAGCCACTCGCAGCGGGCGGCGTTCGACGCCGAGGCCGACCTCATGGCGACGCTCTCGACGCACCCGTCGATCGTCACCATGTACGAGGCGGACATCGCCGACGACGGGCGCCCGTACCTCGCCATGGAGTACTGCTCGCGCCCCAACCTGGGCGCGCGGTACCGCACCGAGCGGCTCTCGGTCGCCGAGGCGCTGCGCACCGCGGTCCAGATCGCCGGTGCCGTGGAGACGGCGCACCGCGCGGGGATCCTGCACCGCGACATCAAGCCCGCGAACATCCTCGTGACCGAGTACGGCCACCCGGCGCTCACGGACTTCGGCATCTCCTCGACGGTCGACGACGCCGCGCGGGCCGAGGGCATGTCGATCCCGTGGTCACCGCCCGAGTCGTTCGCCGAGCCGCCGCGCAGCGGCATCGCGACGGACGTGTGGGCGCTCGCCGCCACGACGTACACGCTCCTCGCGGGACGGACGCCCTTCGAGGTGCCCGGCGGCTCGAACTCGAGCGCCAACCTCATCTCCCGCATCGAGACCTCGCCGCTGCCCCCGACGGGGCGCACGGACGTGCCCGCCTCGCTCGAGCGCGTGCTCGCGACGGCGATGGCGAAGAACCCCGGGTCGCGCTACCCGACGATCCTCGCGTTCGCCCGCGCGCTCCAGCAGGTGCAGAACGAGCTGTCGTACGCGGTCACCCCGATCGACCTCCTCGACGACACGGGGCACGTGCAGGAGGAGGAGCCGGACGACGACGCCGGGACCCGCCTGCGTCAGGTCGTGTCGATCGACCCGTCGGGGCCGGGTGGGACGTCGTCGGGACCCGTCGCGCCCAGCCGGCCGACCCAGCCCACGACGCCGCTGCGGCCGGGTCCGCAGGGCGGTCCGTGGCCCGGCCAGACCGTCGCGCCCGGACCGACCGCCCCGCCGCAGCAGCCCGGACCGCGCGCCCCGCAGCAGCCCTACGCGCCCGCGGCCTGGAGCCAGGGCGCGCCCGTGCACACCGCGGGCACCACGCCGACGTCCGCCGTCGGCCCGGGCGGCCACGCGCCCGTCGCGGAGCTCACGGACCCGTCCCGGATGTACCCCGGCGCCCGGCGCCCGGGCGCCTGGGGCCAGCCCCCGGTCGAGGACACGGTCCACCGGCCCGCCGGGCCGGAGGACGGCGGACCGGCCGCCGCGCCGACGGAGGAACGGTCCGGTCGTGGCGCGCTCTGGGCGACGCTCGCGGGCGTCGTCGGGGTCGCGGTCGCGGTCGGCGGGTTCTTCCTGCTGCGTCCGGACGCCACGGTGGACGACACGGACACCGGCGGGGGCGGCGAGGAGACGGCCGCCACGGACGACGACTTCGTACCGTCGGACAACCTCGGCGACCTCGTGCCGCCCGTGAACGACCTGGTCGGCACGTACGACCCGGCGCGCGAGGTCGCGACGTTCACCTGGGCGTACGACTCGGACAAGGCGCAGGAGGGCGACATGTTCGCCTGGAAGAAGCTCGACCCGATCGAGGACTCGCCGTACAAGGACGCGTTCGACGAGACGACCGTCGAGCTGCGGGCCAAGCCGGGTGAGCAGGTCTGCATCGAGGTGATCGTGGACCGGGACGGCAAGTTCTCCGCGGCGCCCCAGAAGGCCTGCGTGACGGGGGAGGCGGCGTGAGCGAGCTCGCGGTCGAGTTCTGCGGGGAGTGGTTCCGCCCGTCCGTGGACGGGGACCCGTTCGACATCGGACGGGACGGCGACCTCGCGATCGAGGACAACCCGTACCTGCACCGCCGCTTCCTGCGCATCTCGCACGAGGGCGGCATCTGGTGGCTCGCCAACGTCGGGACACTCATCTCCGCGACGGTGTGCGACTCGGGCGGCGGGGTCCAGTCCTGGCTCTCGCCGGGCAACCGCCTTCCGATCGTCTTCCCGACGACGTCGATCGTGTTCACGGCCGGGCCGACGACGTACGAGCTCACCGCACAGCTCCGCGGTGCGCCGTACCAGGAGATCCGCTCGGAGGACACCGAGTCGGGCGGGGCGACGACCATCGGCATGATCACCTTCACCACGAGCCAGAAGCAGCTCATCGTGGCGCTGGCGGAGCCGATGCTGCGCCGCGACGGCACGGGCCTGTCCGAGATCCCGTCGTCGGCCGCGGCCGCCGCCCGGCTGGGCTGGGCGACGACGCGCTTCAACCGCAAGCTCGACAACGTGTGCGACAAGCTCGACCGGATCGGCGTCAAGGGCCTGCGCGGCGGCCCCGGCGCGCTCGCGACGAACCGTCGTGCGCGGCTCGTCGAGTACGCCGTGGCGTCGCGCCTCGTGACCTCGGCCGACCTGCCCCTGCTCGACCTCGCCGACGACGGCTGACGTCGGCGGCTCCGCGGGCGCGCGTCCCGTGCGCCCCTCCTGGTCGCGCCCTGCGCACCGCCGCCCGACCGTCGGAGCCCTCCGGCCTGCCCGTCCCTCTTCCCGGACCTGAACAGGAACCTTCGTGCGAATCAAGCTCACGCTGCACCGCCCCGACGCCAGCACGACCAACGTCGCCGTCACGGCCGACGCGACGGCCACGGTGCGCGACGTCGCCGAGGCCCTGTTCGCGGGCGACCCCACCCGGTCGGGCACGGCGGTCCCGGACCGGCTCACGCTCCAGGTCGGCACCGCGCCGTCGGGGTCGGGCCAGGGTCGCGTGCTCTCGCCGACGAGCGACCTCACGGAGGCGGGACTGCGGTCCGGGTCGACGGTGTCGATCGTGCGCGTCTCCGAGCAGTTCGACGCTCCCGGGCAGGACCGCGGCGCGGCCGTCGCCGTCCTGCGCGTGCTCGAGGGGCCGGACGCGGGT
Source organism: Cellulosimicrobium sp. I38E (assembly GCF_001647255.1). Taxonomy (NCBI): domain Bacteria; kingdom Bacillati; phylum Actinomycetota; class Actinomycetes; order Micrococcales; family Promicromonosporaceae; genus Cellulosimicrobium; species Cellulosimicrobium sp. I38E. The sequence goes on along the minus strand of NZ_LUAZ01000067.1, from coordinate 12,431 downwards.
CGCGAGTTCCCGCTGCCCGTCGGGACGAGCTACCTGGGCCGCGACCGCAACATGGACATCCGGCTGAGCGACCCGCAGATCTCCAAGCGGCACGCCCGCCTCACGGTGGGCGAGACGATCGAGATCACGGACACCAACTCGGCCAACGGGCTCGTCATGGGCGGCCAGCGCATGATGCGCTCGACGCTCACGTCGTCGGACACGGTGACGATCGGCAGCACGGTCGTGTCCGTCGTCGCGCTGCACCGCACGACGAGCCTCGCGCCGACGAGCCCGGTCGTGGAGTTCAACCGCTCTCCGCGCGTCGTCGCCCGCTTCCCCGAGCGCAAGCTCAAGGCGCCCAAGCCGCCGCAGCCCCCGGAGCCGCAGCGCTTCCCCTACCTGGCCATGGTCGCGCCGCTGCTCATGGGCGTGATCCTCTACTCGGTCACGCGGAACGTCCTGTCGATCGTGTTCGTCGGGCTGAGCCCGATCCTCATGCTCGGCAACTATCTCGACCAGAAGGTCCAGGCCAAGCGCAAGCTCAAGGCGCAGCGCGAGCAGTTCGAGGCGGGGGTCGTCGCGATGCGCGAGACGATCGACCGCACGCACGCCGTCGAGCGCGCGGTGCGCCTCTCGGAGGCCCCGTCCGTCGGCGACACGGTCGACGCGGTCCGGCGGCTCGGCGGGCTGATGTGGACGCACCGCCCGGAGCACGACGCCTTCCTCTCGGTCCGCATCGGGCTCGGCGCCGCGCCGTCGCGCACCCAGCTCGACCAGCCGGGCGAGAACAACACGCTGCCCGAGTACTGGAACGAGCTGGAGAAGCTGCACGCCCAGTGCGCGACCATCTCCGGCGTCCCGGTCGTCGCGCGCCTGCGCACGGACGGTGCGCTCGGCGTCGCCGGGGCGGGGGCCGCGGTCGACGCCGTCGCGCGCGGGATCCTCGTCCAGCTCGCAGGCCTGCACTCGCCGTCGGAGCTCGTGCTCGCGGCCGTGACGTCGCAGCGCTCGCGCGCCGACTGGGAGTGGCTCGAGTGGCTGCCGCACACCGGCTCGCCCCACAGCCCGCTGGGTGGCGACCACCTGGCCGACAACCCCGGCGCCGCACAGGCGCTGCTGTCGCAGCTCGAGGACCTCGTCGAGGCGCGCGGGGCCGACCTCGACACCCACGCCGAGCTGCGCGGGCCGATCGACCCCGAGGAGGGCGAGGACACGCCCAAGCCCGTGCTGCCGACCGTCGTCGTGCTCGTCGAGGACGACGCGCCCGTCGACCGCTCGCGCCTCACGCGCCTCGTGGAGCGCGGCGCGGACGCGGGCGTGCACGTCGTGTGGGTCGCGCCGTCGGTCGAGCAGCTCCCGGCCGCGTGCCGCACGTTCGTCCTCGTGGACACCGTCGACGCCGCGGGCGCCCCCGGAGCCACCGCGGGCGCCACGAGCGGCGAGGTCCGGGTGGGCCGGCTGTCGTTCCCGGTGGCGTGCGAGACGGTGGACCTCGCGACCGCCCACGAGGTGGCGCGCATCCTGGCCCCCGTGGTGGACGTCGGCGCGCCCGTCGACGACGACTCCGACCTGCCGCGCTCGGTCTCCTACCTCACCCTCGCCGGGACCGCGCTGGCCGAGGACCCGTCCCGCCTCATCGACGCGTGGCGCGAGAACGGCTCCCTGACGCCGCGCGACGGCTCGCCGCCCGTGCGGCGCAAGGCGCCGACGAACCTGCGCGGGCTGGTCGGGCACTCGGGCACCGAGCCGCTCTACCTGGACCTGCGCACGCAGGGCCCGCACGCGCTCGTGGGCGGGACGACGGGCGCGGGCAAGTCCGAGTTCCTCCAGTCGTGGGTGCTCGGCATGGCCGCGGCGCACAGCCCGGACCGCGTGACGTTCCTCTTCGTCGACTACAAGGGCGGCGCGGCGTTCGCGGACTGCGTCCACCTGCCGCACACCGTCGGCCTCGTCACCGACCTGTCGCCGCACCTCGTGCGCCGCGCGCTCACGTCGCTCCGGGCCGAGCTGCGCTACCGCGAGCACCTGCTCAACCGGAAGAAGGCCAAGGACCTCGCGTCCCTGGAGCGGACCGGCGACCCCGACGCGCCCCCGAGCCTGCTCATCGTGGTCGACGAGTTCGCGGCCCTGGTCAACGAGGTCCCGGAGTTCGTCGACGGCGTCGTGGACGTCGCCCAGCGCGGTCGCTCGCTCGGGCTGCACCTCATCCTCGCGACCCAGCGTCCGGCGGGCGTCATCAAGGACAACCTGCGCGCCAACACGAACCTGCGCGTCGCGCTGCGCATGGCGGACGAGGACGACTCGACCGACATCCTCGGCATCCCGATGGCCGCGCACTTCGACCCGTCGATCCCGGGCCGCGGCGCGGTGAAGACCGGACCTGGTCGCATCACGCCGTTCCAGACCGGATACGCCGGCGGCTGGACGACGGCGCAGCCCGAGCGGTCGCGCATCGACATCCAGGAGATGGCGTTCGGCTCCGACATTCGCTGGGAGCTGCCGGAGCCCGAGGTCGAGGAGGTCACCGACCCGGGCCCCAACGACATCGCGCGCGTGGTCGCCACGATCTCGCGGGCCGCGACGGAGGCCGCGGTCCCGGTGCCGCGCAAGCCGTGGCTGGCCGAGCTCGCCCCGACGTACGACCTCGCCCGCCTGCCCAACCCCCGCACCGACACGATGCTGCTGCTCGGCGTGGAGGACGACCCGACGACCCAGGCGCAGCCGACCGTCTTCTACGAGCCCGACCGCGACGGCAACATGGCGATCTACGGCACGGGTGGCTCGGGCAAGAGCGCGACGCTGCGGACGATCGCCGTCTCCGCGGCGATCACGGCGCGCGGCGGTCCCGTCCAGGTCTACGCGATCGACGCCGGCGCGAGCGGTCTGCGGATGCTCGAGGACCTGCCGCACGTGGGCGCGGTCATCTCGGGCGACGACGAGGAGCGCGTCCAGCGCGTGCTGCGCACGCTGCGCGACCTCGTCGACGAGCGCTCCGCCCGCTACGCCGCGGTCCGTGCGGGCAGCCTCGACGAGTACCGGCGCCTCGCGAACGCGCCCGCCGAGCCGCGCATCCTGCTGCTGGTCGACGGCATCGGCGCGTTCCGCGAGTCCTACGAGTTCCGGCCCGCGCACGCGTTCCCCGTGTGGGGCGCGTTCACCGCGATCGCGACGGACGGGCGCCAGGTCGGCGTGCACGTCGTCGTCGCGGGCGACCGCGCGGCGTCGGTCCCGACGTCGCTCGGCTCGACGATCCAGAAGCGGCTCGTGCTGCGCCTCGCGAGCGAGGACGACTACCTGACGCTCGGCGTCCCCAAGGACGTCCTGTCGCTCACGTCCCCGCCGGGACGCGGCGTGCTCGACGAGAACGAGGTCCAGATCGCGGTCCTGGGCGGCGACCCGAACGTCGCGCTCCAGGCGCGCGAGCTGGGCAAGCTGCGCGACGCGATGACGCGCCTCGGCATCCAGCAGGCGCCGGGCGTCGAGCGGCTCCCGGACAGCTTCGCGCTGGACTCGCTGCCCGAGGTCACGGGCGGCCGTCCCACCATCGGCCTCGACGACCTGGACATCGCCCCGGTCGCGCTGCCGGCCCGGGGGACGTTCATGCTCTCGGGCCCGCCCGGGGGCGGTCGCACGACGGCGCTCGTCACCATCGCCCAGGCCGTGCGCCGGGCGCGCGCGGGCCGGGTCGTGTACCTCTCGCCGCGCCGCACGAGCATCTCGGCGCTCGACGCCTGGGACACGGCGGCGACGTCGCCCGAGGAGGTCGTGACGCTCCTCGAGTCGCTCACGCAGGCGCTCGACGGCGGGTCCTTGCGTCCGGGTGCGCTCACGGTGCTCGTCGAGTCCGTGACGGAGTTCACGGGGACGCCGGCGGAGCAGCCGCTCGTCGCGTTCGTCCGGGCCGCCACGCGTGCCGAGCAGCTCGTCGTGGGCGAGGCCGAGTCGTCGACCTGGGGGCAGGCGTGGGCCATCGCGCAGCCGTTCAAGGCGGGGCGCACCGGTCTGCTCCTCACCCCGGGCGACCTCGACGGCGACACCTTGCTCGGGACCGGTCTCGGCCGGATCCGCCGCGCGGACTTCCCGCCGGGACGCGGCTTCCTCGTGGTCTCCGGGAGGGCGCGCAAGCTGCACGTCGCGCTCCCGCGGTAGCGACGTGACGCCCGCGGGGACCTCATGGGGACACCTCCCCATCGACGGGTCGCGCGGGCCGATGGTTGAGTAAGGCCATCGACAACGGGACGACGTCCACGCAGGGTGGGGGTCGAGACACAGAAGGAGAACACCATGGCTGGTGGCATGTGGGGCGCGAACGTCGAGGAGCTGCGTGGGCTCGGTCAGACGCTGCAGCAGAAGGCGGACGAGATCCGCACGACCATGCAGAACCTGAACTCGCAGATCCAGAGCGTGCCGTGGGAGGGCCCCGACGCCCAGCAGTTCAAGGGCAGCGACTGGCCGGCCGCGCAGACGCAGCTCAACAACGTCGCGCAGACGCTGACGGACGCGGGCCAGAAGGCCACGCAGAACGCGCAGCAGCAGGAGCAGGCGTCGAACAGCTGATCCGCTGAGCTCCACCGAGGGCGCGGGACCCGGGACGGGTCCCGCGCCCTCGGCGTGTCCGGGGTCGGGTGCGGCCCGCCGGTGGCCCGGCCGGGCGGTCGGGGCTCCGCCGGTCTGCGAGACTGCTGGCGCGCCCCGCGCCGCCGGAGCGCGACGAGAGCGACCGAGAGGACCTGAACGTATGGCCGAGCTGCGCTACCCGAGCGACGACTTCCCCGCGCCCGTAGGGGTGCGGCTCGACGCGCCCGACCGCTGGGTGCCGCTGCCCCACGTCGCCCTGCCGCTCGCGCTCGGGCGCGAGGTGGAGGAGGGGGAGTTCAACCCGAACGTCATCGTCGTGGTCTCGCGCATCCGGGCCGAGCAGACGCTGGACGACGCGCACGCCGAGGTGCTGCGCAAGCTCAAGCCGCTGCCGCGGCTGCGCCAGCTCGACGGCGGCGACGTGGACGTGGACGGCCTGCCGGGGCGGTGGGTCGAGGCGTCCTTCAAGGGCGGCGGGGGAGCGGTGCTGGTGCAGTCGGTGCGGACGGTCGTCGTCCCGCGCGGGCCGGTGGCCGACCTCGTCCAGACGACGGGGACGTGCACGCTCCTCCAGCACCCGTGGGCCGCCGCGGAGATCCGCGCCGTGCAGGAGAGCCTCCGCGTCGACCGCTGACCCGGCGTTACATTCGCCCGGATCACAAGACGAGGTATCCACCAGGCGAGACCGGTGAGACCCTGGTCATGGAGGAGAGGGCCCGAGTGAGGCAACCCTCACCCCAGTCGTACAATCGAGAGGTCTCCTGCGGCCGGTACCCACCGGTCGACGCGGAACGGCCCGTCGGCCGCGCGGGAGAGACCCCCGTCCTCGACCGGAAGGCGCCCTGTCCTGTGAGCAGCATCCGTCCACTGCGCGTCGCGATCGTCGGCGCTGGTCCCGCCGGGATCTACGCCGCGGACATCCTGTCCAAGACCGACCTCGACGTGAGCATCGACCTGTTCGAGCGCCTGCCCGCGCCGTTCGGCCTCGTGCGCTACGGCGTCGCGCCGGACCACCCGCGCATCAAGCAGATCATCGTGGCGCTCCACAAGGTGCTGAGCCGCGGCGACATCCGCCTCCTCGCGAACGTGGACTACGGCGTCGACCTCAAGCTGGACGACCTGCGCCAGTATTACGACGCGGTGATCTTCTCGACCGGCTCGATCCGCGACGCGGCCCTGCCGATCGAGGGCATCGACCTGCCGGGCTCGTACGGCGCGGCCGACTTCGTCTCCTGGTACGACGGCCACCCCGACGTCCCCCGCACGTGGCCGCTCGAGGCGCAGCAGGTCGCGGTCCTCGGCGCGGGCAACGTCGCGCTCGACGTGGCGCGCGTGCTCGCCAAGCACGCGGACGACCTGCTGCCGACCGAGGTCCCGCAGAACGTCTACGAGATCCTCAAGTCGTCGCCCGTCACCGACGTGCACGTCTTCGCCCGCCGGGGGCCCGCGCAGGCCAAGTTCTCGCCGCTCGAGCTGCGCGAGCTCGGGCACGTCCCCGACGTCGACGTCATCGTCTACCCGGAGGACTTCGAGTTCGACGAGGGCTCGATGGCGGCGATCAGCTCCTCGAACCAGACCAAGCAGGTCGTCAAGACCCTCACGGACTGGACGCTCAAGGACCCGGGCGAGAACACGGCGTCGCGCCGCCTGCACCTGCACTTCCTGCACGCCCCGGCGGCCGTGCTCGGCGACGGCAAGGTCGAGGCGCTGCGGACCGAGCGCACGCAGCTCAACGGCGACGGCACCGTCTCCGGCACGGGCGAGTTCCACGAGTGGCCCGTCCAGGCCGTGTACCGCGCGGTCGGCTACTTCGGCTCGCCGCTGCCCGAGATCCCGTTCGACGAGCTCAAGGGCGTCATCCCGAACCGCGAGGGCCGGGTCATCGACATCGACGGCGAGCACATCCCCGGCGTGTACGCGACCGGCTGGATCAAGCGCGGCCCGGTCGGCCTCATCGGCCACACCAAGTCGGACGCCTCGGAGACGATCCGCCACCTCGTCGAGGACGTCACGGGAGCCGGTGACGGCGGCGACGTCGCGGCGGCCGACCTGGCCGCAGGGCGCGTCGCGCCGCTCGGCGACCCCGAGGCCGTCGTGGACTTCCTCCGCGAGCGCGGGGTCGACCACATCGAGTGGTCCGGGTGGGAGCTGCTCGACGCGTACGAGCGCTCGCTCGGCGAGCCGCACGGCCGCGAGCGCATCAAGGTCGTGCCGCGCGAGGACATGATCCGCGTGGCGCGCGGCGAGTCGCAGGTCGGCTGACCCGGCGGCTGCGCCCGAGCACCTGAGCCACGTCCGACGGCGCCCCACCCTCCGCGGGTGGGGCGCCGTCGTCGTCCTCGGGAACGGGACGGTCGCCTCGGGCGTTCATCAGGGTGGGCGTCGACGGGGTCGGCGTTCGTCGGGCACCCGGTGGACCACGCGGGTGCCCGCGGCGCGGAAGGGAGCACAGCGTGGGGCGTCAGCACTTCAACGGTCTCAAGACGGCCGGCCTGTTCGGCGTCATGTGGGCCATCGTCCTGGGCCTCTGGGCGTTGTTCGGCGCCAAGGCGAACCTGCTGTGGGTGTTCGTCGGCATCGGCCTCGTGACGACGTTCTACGGGTACTGGAACTCGGACAAGATCGCGATCCGCGCGATGCACGCGCGCCCCGTGAGCGAGCTCGAGCAGCCCGCCATGTACCGGATCGTGCGCGAGCTCTCGACCGAGGCGCGCCAGCCGATGCCCCGCCTCTACGTCTCGCCGACGCAGGCGCCCAACGCGTTCGCGACGGGCCGGAACCCCAAGAACGCGGCCGTGTGCTGCACGGAGGGCATCCTGCGCCTCCTCGACGAGCGCGAGCTGCGCGGGGTGCTCGGGCACGAGCTCATGCACGTGTACAACCGCGACATCCTCACGTCGTCGGTCGCCGGTGCCCTGGCCGGCGTGATCACCTCGCTCGCGCAGTTCCTGCTGATCTTCGGCGGCGACCGCGACCGTGGCGGCAACCCGCTCGCGGCGATCGCGATGGTCGTCCTGGCGCCCGTCGCGGCGATGCTCATCCAGCTCGCGATCTCGCGCACGCGCGAGTACGACGCCGACGAGGACGGCGCCAAGCTCACCGGTGACCCGCTCGCGCTCGCGTCCGCGCTGCGCAAGCTCGACGCCGGGACGCAGCGCGCGCCGCTGCCACAGAACCGCGACCTCGTCGACGTCTCCCACCTCATGATCGCCAACCCGTTCCGCGGCGCGGGCGTCGGCAAGATGTTCGCGACCCACCCGCCGATGGCGGAGCGCATCAAGCGGCTCGAGGCGATGGCCGGCCACGGCCCGGGCTACGGCGGCATCACGTACCACTGACCGGCGCTGCACCGGCTCCGGCGCCCGCACCGTCGGCGCGGCGCGTGCCCGGATCAGGCGCCGAGGACGACACCGGCGACGAGCGCCAGCCCTCCGAGGACGGCGACGACGGCGTCACGGCTCGGTCGGCGCCGGGACTCGGTGCCCGTCGAGCTCGAGACCGCGCGCGCTGCCAGGAGGGTGTCCCGTGCGACGAGCGGGTCGACCACCCCGCGCAGGTACCCGCCGAGCGGGCATTCGCTGATCACGAGCGCCTCCTCGGCGTCCAGCATCGACGGCGCGAGACGCACGACGAGCGCTCCCTGGCGGGCGCTCACGCTCGTCACGCGCGACCACGGCACGAACGTGTCCCGCAGAGGACCGCGGACGACGAGCGCGACCGCCGTCGTGGACAGCGCGGGGTGCGCGGCGGACGACCACGCGTGCAGCGCCCCGCCGAGACCCACCGACCCGGCCAGCGCGGCGAACCACGAGGCCTCGGGTGCGGCCCACAGCGCGAAGGCCAGCACCACGGGGAGGGCGGCCCACGGACCGACCACCCCGGTGGAGCGCGCGAGCGACGCCCATCGGCCGGGCCGGGCGTCCTGTGGCGGGAGCGCGTCTGCGGCCAGGTCGTCCCCGTCGTCCGTGCTCAGGCTGCTCTCCGAGAGGGGCGCGTGACGGCGCGCCCGGGGTGGGGCCGACACCTCCGTGTCGGTGACGTACCAGCGGTCGTCGGGCCCGCGGACGGCGACGGGCCAGCCGTCCGCGCGGAGCCCGACGACGAGCAGCCGGGTGCCGTGCCAGGTCGGCGGGGACCCCTCCCACGAGGGTTCGTCGCCGGACTGGTCGCCCGTGCCCTCCTCGGCGCGCGCCCGGGCCACGAGCTCGTCGTCGGACAGCTCGTTCACGTCCCGGTCGAGGTGGTCGTCGTCGTGCCAGGCCTCCTCCGGAGGCTCCGACAGCAGCAGGAGGTCCCGCGCGACGACGATCGGTGCGGCGTGCACCGAGGGCAGGATCAGCGCGCCGTGCTCGTGCCACGTCGCGTACGCCGTCGTCGCAGGGCCGCCGTGGAGCAGCAGCCGGCGCACGCGGCGACGCCGGGCCGCCTCGTGCGCCAGGAGCGCGGTGCCCGTCAGAGCCCCGGCGCCGGCGGGGAGGAGGAGGAGCGACGGGTCGGCGACGTCGTCGACGAGCTCGGCCCGGCCGCTGCCGTCGTACCGCACCCCGACGACGTCGCCGACCTCGACGGACGCGAGCTCGAGCGGGACGTCGTACCGCAGGCCGTCGACCTCGACGACCGCGTCCAGGCCGTCCTCCTCGACCACGGTCCCGGCCGCCTCGAGCGCCCCGTCGCGGAACGCGTGCGCCGCGGCGATGTCCCGCGCGAACCACGCGCCGCACACGACGGCGGCGACGAGGCAGGCGACCGCCGCCGCCGTCCGGCCCCCGCGCCACCGCGCGGCGTAGGCGCGCGCCTCGGGCAGCCCGTCCGGCACCACGGGTCCCGCGGAACCTCCCCACGTGGCGGACGCCTCCCGCTGCCGGACGCGGGCCCGCGACTGCGAGAGCGCGAGGAGCGCCAGGACCGCGGCGCCGCCCAGGGCCGTGGCCGCGGCGGGCAGCGGGGTGCCGACGGCCGCGACGGCCGTCACCACGGCGCCGGCCCACGTGCCGACGCGCGGGCAGACCCACACGAGGAGGAGTGCGCCGACCGCGACGCCCGCCAGCAGGCCGGTCGACCAGTACTCCGGGTCCGCCGCCTCCTCGGCCGTGAGCACGTCCGAGTCGGCGGACAGGACGATGCTCAGCGCGACGTACGCCGTCCACGTCGCGACGAGCACCGCGGTGGTCGTCGCGGAGAGGGCGCGCCGTGAGGGACGGCGACCCCACGCGGTCAGGTCCGCCTCGGCCAGGGGAGGGTGCACGTCGGGAGTGTAGGGGCTGGGGCGCGGTGGCCGCGCTCAGCCGCGCGTCGACGTCCTCCCGGGCTCCCGGTGCAGGGACTCGACGGCGTCGAGCAGCACCCGTGCGACGCCGTCGTCGTCGTTCGAGGCCGTGCGGTCGGTCGCCGCCGCGAGCACGTCGGGGTGCGCGTTCGCGACGGCGAACGAGCGCCCCGCCCAGCGCAGCATGGGCAGGTCGTTGGGCATGTCGCCGAACGCCCAGACGTCGCGCGGTTCGACGCCGAGGCGCGCGCACCAGCGCGCGAGCGCGGCGTCCTTGGTGACCGTGGGGGCGAGCAGCTCGGCGAGCCCCGCCGCGCCGGAGTAGGCGAGGTGGGCCCGGTCGCCGACGGCGTCGCGCACGCGTGCGAAGAACGACTCCTGCGCCGTCGTCTGCCCGTCCGCGACGACGACGGGCTGCGTCGCGGGAGCGTCCTCGACCGGCGCCCCGGGGTCCCGCGCGAGGATCTTGCCGACGGGCTGCCTGCGGCCGGTCCCACGAGGGGCGCCGGGCACGGCGAGCGTCGACTCGACCACGGCGACGACGTCCGCGTCGTCGTCCGGGGTGGAGCGGAAGCCCGGGTCGAACGTCGGCCCGTCGACGCGCTCGAACGCGAGCGCGACGCCCGGCACCGCGGCACGCAGGTCGGCGACCAGCGCCGAGGCCTGGTCCGCCGTGAAGCCGCACACGTCGAGCGCGCTCGCGGTGGCCAGGTCCCACACGGCCGCGCCGCCGAGGCAGATCACGTGCCCGTGGCCGCCCACCACGTCCGCGAGCTGGTCGAGCCAGCGCGGCGGCCGCGCGGTGACGAACACCACCTCGATCCCGGCGTCCTCGGCGGCGCGCAGCGCGGCGCGCGTGCGCTCCGAGACGGTCCCGTCGGACCGCAGGAGCGTGCCGTCGAGGTCGGTCGCGACGACGCGCGGGAGGTCGCTCGACGACGCGGCAGGACGGCCCGGCGCGACCGGGCGCGGGCCGCCGTCGGGCAGGGCCACGGCGAGGGTTACCGGTAGTTGGTGAACTGCAGCGCGACGTCGAGGTCGGCGCTCTTGAGCAGCGCGATGACGGTCTGGAGGTCGTCGCGCGACTTGCTCGTCACCCGGACCTCGTCGCCCGTGATCTGCGTCTTGACGGCCTTGGGCGCCTCGTCACGGATGATCTTGGTGATCTTCTTCGCGTTCTCGCTCGACAGGCCCTCCTTGAGGGTGGCTGCGAGGCGGTACTCCTTGCCCGACGCCTTGGGCTCCTTGTCACCCGTGTCGAGCGACTTCAGCGAGATGCCGCGCTTGACGAGCTTGGTCTCGAGGACGTCGAGGATGGCGAGCACGCGCTCGGCCGAGTTCGCGACCATGAGGATGCTCTCGCCGCTCCACGCGATCGAGGCGCCGACGTTGCGGAAGTCGTAGCGCTGCGCCACCTCCTTGGCGGCCTGGTTGAGCGCGTTGTCGACCTCCTGGCGGTCGACCTTGCTGACGATGTCGAACGAGGAGTCGGCCATGGGTAGGTCCTCTCTGGGCCGGGGAACGGGTGCTGGGTCCCACCGTAGTCGAGCAGGCTCAGGGACGGCTCGCGAGCCGCGTCGCGCGGGCCGCGCGCAGCCCGTCGACCGAGAGCACGACGAGCGCGAGCCAGACGAGCCCGAAGCCGGCCCAGCGGGTCGGCGACATGGGCTCGTGGAAGACGAGGAGGCCGAAGAGGAACTGGAGCGCGGGGCCGAGGTACTGGAGGAGACCGACGACGCTCAGCGGGAGGCGCCGCGCGGCGGCGCTGAACAGGAGCAGCGGCAGCGCCGTGACGACCCCGGCGGACGCCAGCAGGAGCGCGTGGCCGGCGCCCTCGGCGCCGAACGTGCCGACACCCGTGGCGGCGAGCCACACGAGGTACGCGAGGGCGAGCGGCGTGAGCACGGCGGTCTCCACGGCGAGGCCGGGGAGCGCCTCGACCGTGCGCCCGACGCGGTTCTTCACGAGGCCGTACAGGCCGAACGACGCCGCGAGGACGAGCGCGATCCACGGCAGGCCGCCCGAGCCCGTGCTGATGACGACGACGGCGGCGGCGCCGATCCCGACGGCCGCCCACTGCGCGGGGCGCAGCCGCTCGCGCAGCACGGCCACGGCGAGCAGGACCGTGACGAGGGGGTTGATGAAGTACCCGAGCGCGGCGTCGAGCACGTGACCGCTGAGGACGCCGTACACGTACACGGTCCAGTTGGTGACGATGAGGACGGCGGCCACGGCGAGGACGCCGAGCGTGCGCGGGGTGCGCAGCGCGGTGACGAACCCGCCGAGCTGGCGCGTCGCGGCGAGGAGCACGAGGCAGAAGAGCAGGCTCCACACGACCCGGTGCGCGATGATCTCGAGCGGCGCCGCCGGTTCCAGGAGCGGGAAGTAGAGGGGCATCGCGCCCCACAGGAAGAACGCCCCGGCGCCGAGCAGGAGGCCCCAGCGGTCGGTCGGGGCGTTCTTCCTGTGGGGCGCGATGCCCCTCTACTTCCCGCTCCTGGAACCGGCGGCGCCGCTCGAGATCATCGCGCACCGGGTCGTGTGGAGCCTGCTCTTCTGCCTCGTGCTCCTCGCCGCGACGCGCCAGCTCGGCGGGTTCGTCACC